>CANJYY010000007.1 GCA_947479185.1 Caulobacteraceae bacterium | reverse complement strand
CGCGGCGAGGCGGGCCTGCAGGGCATTGCGGTTGGGCAGGCCGGTCAGACCGTCATGTTCGGCCAGATAGCGGATCTTCTCCTCGGCCGAGCGGCGCTCGCGCAGGTCGCGGATGGCCAGCACGGTCAGGCCGTGGGTCTCCGACCGGGCGCCGTCGTCCATCACGCGGGCGAACACCTCGACCGGCGCCGAGGGGGCGCCGCTGATCGGGTGCATATGGCCTTCGCGGCGCTGGGCGTCGGCGCGCACGCCGAGGGCGTCGTCGAACGACAGCAGGCTCTCGCTGAACGGCTGGCCGAGCAGCTCTTCCAGCGGCGCGCCGGCGAGGTCGCAGAAGGCGGCGTTGGCGTCCTTGATGACGCCGTTCTGGATCACGACGATGCCTTCATAGGCGGCGTTGGCCAGGGTGCGGATGCGCTCGAGGGCCGAGCGGCTGGTGGTCGATTCGATGAGCACCGCGCCCAGGCCCGCCAGCACGATCAGGCCGGTGATGGTGGCGACGGCCAGCGTCATGATGCCGCCGGACAGCAGCGCGTCAGGCGGCGCGATCGAGGCGTCGGGCGTGATGGTCATCGCGCCCATGCCGGTGAAGTGCATGGCGCAGACGGCCAGCGTCAGGGTCAGTCCGGCCATCACCTGGCGCGGGAAGGTCCGCGCGTTGCCGGCGACGATCAGGGCGAGGATCGAGCCGATCACGCCCAGAACCACCGAAGCGCCGATGGTGGCGGCTTCCCATTCGATGTGGCCGGCCGTCACGAAGGACGACATGCCGGTGTAGTGCATGGCCGCGATGGCCAGGCCGATCAGCAGGCCGCCGGCCATCTGGTTGCCGCGTTCGCGGTTGGCCGTGGCGGCGAAGAAGCCGGCGGCCATCAGCAGCACGGCGACCATCAGCGACATCATCGTGCCGGTCGGCGAGAAACCGGTCGCAACGCCAGGCCTGTAGGCCAGGACGGCGAGGAAATGGGTGGCCCAGACCGTCGAGCCGGCGACCAGGGCGGTCAGCAGCAGCCAGGCGCCCCGCACCAGCCCCCTCGCGCCGTTCATCCTTGAATAGAGGCGGAAGGCCGTCAGCGCGCCGCACAGGCACACGACGGCGGCGACCAGCACCATCCGGTAGTCGTGCTCGTTCAAGAGACACGAAATAACTTTGTCCACCGCCCCAATCCCCGTTCTGAGGAACTCAACTTGGGGACATTACGGGGCGAGTTGCAAAAAAAGCGTTTCAATCCGGGACGTCAGTGAAACGGAAGTTTCCTACCCTTTGGCCGGATTGATCAGGAATTTCTCGCCGGTGGCCTTGCGGTTGTAGGCGGCGATGACCTCAGGATCGAGCACCTGGGCCAGCGACAGCTCGGCGGTGTAGTGGCTGGCGAAGGTGGTCTTCAGCTCGGCCACGACGCGGTCGCGCAGCCTTTGCGTCTCGACCGGGCCGATCTTCATCAGGAACGGCGTCAGCAGCCAGCCGTTCAGGCCCCACATCATGCCGAACGCGCGGTTCAGTTCGGTCGGGCCGGTGTCGAGCCCGCCGTAGACATAGACCTGCTTCATCTGGGACGAGCCGTAGCGGCTGTAGACCTTGGCGGTCTTGTTGGCGGCGATCTCCATGGCGGTGAGGATCTGGCCGGCCAGCCGGCCGCCGCCGATGGCGTCGAACGCCAGATAGGCGCCGGTCTCGACGATCGCGGCGACCAGATCATCCATGAAGGTCGGTGCGCTGGAGTTGACGACGATCTTCGCCCCCTGGCCGCGCAGCAGCGCCGCCTGCTCCTCGTTGCGCACGATGTTGACCAGACCGATGCCGTCCTTGAGGCAGATCTTGTTGAGCATCTGGCCGAGGTTGGAGGCCGCCGCCGTATGGATCAGGGCGGTGAAGCCCTCGCGCTTCATCGTCTCGGGGAAGCTCAGGGCGGTCAGCGGATTGACGAAGCAGGACGCCCCCTCGGTCGGGGTCGTCCCCTCGGGAAGCACCATGCAGGACGCCAGCGGCAGGGTGCGGTACTGGCCGTACATCGCCCCGCCGAGCACCGCGACCGTGCGGCCGAGCAGCGCCTGGGCCTCAGGCGAGGACCCGGCCGCCACGACCACGCCCGCGCCCTCGTTGCCGACCGGCATGCTCTCGCCCACCCGCGCGGTGACCATACGCATGAGCCGTTCGGGGATATCGGCCGTGACCACCGGGCCCTCGGAATCGGCCGTCACGCGGGCGGTCGACATGTCGGCGGGACCCAGCAGCAGGCCGAGGTCCGACGGATTGATCGGCGAGGCCTCGACGCGGACGACCACCTCGTCGGCGCCCGGCGCCGGGGTTTCGACGCGCGCCAGCGACAGCTGGAGCGTTCCCTCCGGCGTGACCAGGGACTGAAGCTGCAGGCCCGTGGCCCAGGGTGTCGCCGTCATCTGTTTCGCTCCCGCGTCCGGTTGATCCGGAGTCGCCGACAAGGAAGCGCATCGGCGGCGCGGGGGGAAGGGAAAAGGCGCGATCGGTGACAGGCGCTCCGCCCCACTTCCTCCGTCATCCCCGGGCTTGTCCCGGGGATCCACGCGCAATGACCGTTCCTGGTGGCCGTGGCGCCGGCCGGGCTCGCTGGCCCCCATGGTGTTCTTGGGTCGTCGGGACAGGCCGCGGGGATGACGGGGTGGGGGAATCGGCGCCGGAGACGGCGCGCAGACGCGGGACTCCCGGGACGTATCTTGCCGGGACAAACGGGGACATCGCGGGACAGTCGCGCCAAATCGGCGCCCCGGCGGTCCGGGCGGGGTTAGGATGGGGGGATGAGAACAGTCGGAAGCCCGCGTCCGCGGGCCCCACCGTCCCTTGCGGCAGACGGGGTCGGGCGGCGCCTGACGGAGGAGGGGGCGCGCGGCGCAGGCTGCGTGGCGAAACAGGGAACGGGGCTGAACCACTCGTCACCCCTCCTCAACCCGCCTTCGGGGGCCGCCGCCTCCCGCGGGAGAAAGCAGACAAGGGGATGGGAAGACAACGGGGACGGGCCCAAACGCAAAACGGCCCCTTGCGGGGCCGTCCTGGTCAGACCGGTTTCGATTTAATGGAGCGGGCGAAGAGATTCGAACTCTCGACCCCAACCTTGGCAAGGTTGTGCTCTACCACTGAGCTACGCCCGCGCTCCAGGGACGCTTTTGGTGGGCGTCCCGAAAATCGAGAGGCGGCTTATGGCAGAGGGCCAAGGCCTTTGCAAGCGCCTGTGAACGCCGATTTACACGCCGAGGCGCGGAGATTTCAGGCGGCGCTTGTTGACGTGGTTGGCGGGGGCCGGGCCGGTCTCATCCGGCAGCTCGCCCTTGAAGTAGTAGCGCTGCCAGGCGTCGCGCACGGCCTCGGGTTCCTGCTTCATCAGGCGGCGGTTGAACTCCTCCCGCTGGCGGTACCAGGCGTCGTACTGGGCGCGCAGGTCGTCATTGGAGGCCAGCGACCGGGTGACCGGCTGGACCTGGGCCAGGGTCTTGTCCTGCACCAGGGTGATGAAACAGAACGGCTCGCCGCGCTCGAACCGCACGCGGCCGGGGCGGGTGAAGATCCAGTTCATCGTGAAGGGGAAGGGCAGCCAGTCGGTCTCGACCAGGCCGACCAGCGGCTGGACGCCGTCCTTGACGTGGTTGGGCGGGCCGCCGACCCACATCGACCAGCCCGGCGGGGTGCGGAACAGGTAGCCGGGATGGAAGGTGAAGATGCCGCGCGAGAAGTGGCTCTTCACGAAGTCATGGAAGTCCGGGTGGCCGTGGTCGGGCGTGAAGGTGATGCAGTCCTGGTGCGCCCCGCCGTTCCATTCGGCGGTGAAGCCGACCGGGCAGAGAATTTCCCAGCCCGAGGTGTTGGCCATCGACAGCGGCAGGCAGCGATAGGGGTGGCGTTCGGCGAAGGCGTCCATCCACGCCCGTTGCGGGCGGCCCGGCACGATGTCCGGCGGGCGCTGGCTGGTCGGGTAGCACTCCAGAAGCATGGCGGCCTCTCTGATTGTCGTCGCAGGAACCTGTCGCGCGCGGGAAGCGGTTCCGCAAGCGCCTTGGTTTGGCTATCTGGACGGCGATGAAGACGCGCACCGACCTCCTGGCCTTCCTGGCCGCCCAGGGCATCGCCGCCACGACACTCGACCATCCGGCCGTGTTCCGCGTCGGCGAGGGCGACGAGATCAAGGCCGCCCTGCCCGGCGGCCACACCAAGAACCTGTTCCTCAAGGACGCCAGGGGCCAGCTGTGGCTGATCTCGGCGCTCGGCGAGACGGCCATCGACCTCAAGCGGCTGCACCCGGTGATCGGCTCGGCCCGGCTGTCGTTCGGCAGTCCGGAGCTGATGCTGGAAACCCTGGGCGTGACGCCAGGCTCGGTGACGGCCTTCGGCCTGATCAACGATGTCGATCACCGCGTGCGCTTCGTGCTCGACGCGGCCCTGGCGGCCGCCGACCCGGTCAATTTCCACCCTCTGACCAACACGGCGACCACGGCTGTTTCGCAGACTGGCTTCCGCCGCTTCCTCGCGGCGGTCGGTGTGGAGCCGCTGATCGTCGATTTCGGCGCGATGGCGGTGGTTCGCGACTGATGTGGAATTGAACCGGCGGCCCGGTGCGACCATCTTGTGGGCGAAACGTTTGAACGCGGGCGAGCGACCCGCATACGGGACGGAAGAACGGAAGCGATGACCCTGATCGGAGAGGGCCTGGCCCCCAAGGCCAAAGGCGCGGCGGCGGCCGGCGACATCATCAAGGACGGCTCGGACGCCAGCTTCATGACCGATGTCATCGAGGCCTCGCAAACCACGCCGGTGATCGTCGACTTCTGGGCCACCTGGTGCGGCCCCTGCCGCCAGCTGACGCCGGCGCTGGAAAAGGCCGTCACCGCGCTGGGCGGCGCGGTGAAGCTGGTCAAGATCGATGTCGACAAGAACCCCGGCTTCGCCGGCCAGCTGCAGGTCAAGTCGATCCCGACGGTCTATGCCTTCGTGAACGGCCAGCCGGTCGATGGCTTCATGGGCGCCCTGCCCGACAGCCAGGTGAAGGCCTTCGTCGAGAAGCTGGTCGGCCCCCCGCCGCCGTCGGAGATCGACGAGATCCTCGCCCAGGCGAAGGAGTCGATGGATCTGGGCGACATGGGCGGCGCTTCCCAGGGCTTCGCCACAGTGCTGCGCATGGATCCCGCCAATGTGCCGGCCATCGGCGGCCTGGCCCGTTGCTGCATCGCCGGCGGCGACTATGAGCAGGCCGCCGCGGTGGTCGCCATGGCCCCGGCCGGGGCGAAGGACGCCGACCTCGACGCCGCGCGCGCGGCCCTGGCCCTCGCCGAGGGCGCCGCGGGTGAGACCGCGCCGTTCGAACAGGTGCTGGCCGCCGATCCCGACGATCACCAGGCCCGCTTCGATCTCGCCAGCGCCCTGGCGGGTCAGGGGCGGCTGGACGAGGCCGCCGACCACCTGCTGACGATCATCGGCAAGGACCAGACCTGGAATGACCAGGCGGCCCGCAAACAGTTGCTGACGGTGTTCGAGGCCGCCGGCTTCACCTCCGAGGTAGCCAAACAGGGCCGCCGACGCCTGTCCTCGATCCTGTTCAGCTAGGGAAGACGGTCATGGTCACGGGTTATCGTAAGGCGGTCGACCTGCCCCAGGCCATTCCCGTGTTTCCGTTGAGCGGGGCGCTGCTGCTGCCCGGCGGCCTGTTGCCGCTGAACATCTTCGAGCCGCGCTATCTCAACATGATCGACGACGCCATGGCCGGGGACCGGCTGATCGGCATGGTCCAGGCGCGCGGCGGCGATCCGGAGCGCCCGGCGCTGGCCCCGATCGGCTGCGTCGGCAAGATCACCAGCTTCGCCGAGACCCCCGACGGCCGCTACATGATCAGTCTGACCGGGGTCTGCCGGTTCGAGCTGGGCGACGAACTGCCGGTGGCCACGCCCTATCGCCAGGTGCGCGCCCGGTTCGCCCCGTTCGAGGACGACCTGCGGCCGGATGCGGCCCTGACGGACATCGACAAGCCCCGCTTCCTTGCTGCGCTGGGGCGCTATCTCGACCACAGGGGCCTGGGCATCGACTGGGACACCGCCGGCCAGGCCCCGTCCGGCGCGCTGGTCAACAGCCTGGCCATGGGCCTGCCGTTCGACCCCGCCGAGAAACAGGCTCTGCTCGAGGCGGTGACCCTCGCCGACCGGGCCGAGGCCTTGATCGCCCTGCTGGAAATCGACAGCGCCGGCGGCGATGACGAACCCCGTTCGATCCAGTAGAAGCCGAAGCATGACCGAAGCCGCCGCCCCCCTCGTCACCGACGTCGATCCCCGCCTGCTGGAGGTTCTGATCTGTCCGGTAACCCGCACGCCCCTGACCTATGACCGGGCGAAGGGCGAACTCGTCAGCAAGGCGGCCAAGCTGGCCTATCCGATCCGCGACGGCGTGCCGATCATGTTGCCGGAAGAGGCGCGGACGCTGGAGGAGTAGGGGTTAGGGGCTAGACCCTGGTCCCTAAAGAGCCTGCCCCCGCAGCAGCCGCGGCAGATCCCCGACCGCGCCGCCGGCCTCGTGCATGAAGAAGCGCCGGGCCGGGCCGATGGTGTTGACGGCCGTCATGCCGATGCCGCGGGCCAGCCGGATCAGCGGGTTGTCGTTCGAGAACAGCCAGACGAAGGCGTCCATGCCCGCCGCCAGGGTGTTGGTGTCGAACCGCCGCCAGGCCGCATAGCGCTCCAGCACCGCTTCGGCGCCGATGTCCTCGCCCAGCCGCGAGGCCTCGACGATCACCTGGGCCAGCGCCGCCGCGCCCTTGAGACCCAGGTTCAGGCCCTGGCCGGCGATCGGGTGCACCCCGTGCGCCGCGTCGCCCAGCAGGGCGATGCGCGGGGCGCAGAGCTTTTCGGCGATGGCGATCGACAGCGGGTAGGTGAACACCGGCCCCATCACCTCGATATCGCCGAGGAAGTCGCCGAAGCGGCGCACCAGATGGGCGTTGAAAGCCTCGGGACTGGCGGCCTTGAGGGCGTCGGCGCGGCTGCGCTTCTCGGTCCAGACCAGGCTGGCCCGGTCCTCGGTCAGCGGCAGGATGGCGAACGGGCCGCCGGGCAGGAAGTATTCGTGGGCCACGCCGCCGTGGCCGTGCTGCAGCTTGACGGTGCAGACCACGCCGGTCTGGGGGTAGTCCCAGCCGGTCACATCGATGCCGGCCGCCTTGCGCACGGTCGAGCCGCGCCCCTCGGCGCCGACGACCAGCGGGGCGGTCAGGACCCTGCCGCTGGCCAGGGTCACCTCGGCATAGGCCGGCTTGACCGACACCGACGCCACCCGCTCGGGCGCCAGCACCGGGATGCCCGCCGCCGTGAGGCCTTCGGCCAGGGCCGCGCGGGTGCGGCGGTTCTCCAGCATGTAGCCGAGCGGCTCGCCCTCGACGCGGTCGGCGATCTCACCGGCGTCGAAATGCAGGAAGAAGGGCGTCTGGGCCGGCGAGGCCGCGCCCGGACTGCGGCCGTCGGTGACGAGGATCTCGTTCATCCGCTCGGCATAGGGCTCCAGAAGAGGGGCCAGGCCGAGGGTTCGCCACTGGCGGAAGCAGGAAAAGGCGATGGCGCTGGAGCGGCCGTCGAAGGTCGGCTCCAGCTGGGTGTCGAACGGCATCGGATCGATCAGCAGCGGCTCGATGCCGCCGCTCTTGAGCGCGAGGGCGAGCGTGGCGCCGGCCATGCCGGCTCCAGCGATGATCACGTCGGCGTCAAATCTGGCCATGATCTAGTAGGGCACCGCAGCGGGGGTTTCGGACGATTTCTGGCCTTCCAGGATGTCGCCGACCGGGTCGCCGGAGGGAGCGGCTTTCGACGTCGGCGCGGCCGGCTTGAGCTTGGGCGCCGGCGGCGGCGTCAGGACCGGCGGGGCAACGGCCTTGGCAGCCGGCGTCTCGGTCGCCGCGACGGCGTCGGTCGGCGCGCCCTCGGCCGGTTCGTCGGGCTTTTCGGCGGGAGGTTTCGCGGCCGGAGTCGGTGAGCCCGGCGCGGTCGTTGTCTTAGGGGCATCGGGATCGAACGGCACCGCCTCCCGCGCGCCATCGGCGGGCGTCGTCAGCGGCGTGGCGACCTGTTCGGCGCCGGTATACCAGCCCGGCGGATTCTTGTGGATCTGGTCGCGGAATCCGAGGAACAGCCCCAGCACCGCGCAGGCGGCGAGGAACAGGGCGACCCAGCGCAAGGCCGGCGGCGTGGACGAGGCATCGGTCATCGCCCGCTGGTTTACAGCGACACGCCGTCCGACGAAAGCGCGGCGCGCCACTTGATTTATGGACGGTTGCGTCCATTTTACCCTTGCCCGGCGCAAGGGGTGCGGCTATCGCCAGCATCCGGAGCGGCGAGAGCCATTCAACCGTGTACGTCAGGGGCTGACGATGCCGTCCATTCCCAGGAACCGTCTGGTTCCCCTTATCGCCGGCGGCGCCGCCGCCCTGGCCATCGTTGTCGGCGCCGGCTTCTGGTGGGCCGACAAGCAGGCCTTCGAGAAGACCGACAATGCCTTCGTCCAGGCCGACACCGTGCAGGTCAGTCCGCAGGTGGCTGGCTATGTCGTCGAGGTTCTGGTGACCGACAACCAGCATGTCGAGGCCGGCCAGGTGGTCGCCCGCATTGATCCCACCTCCTTCCAGGCCCGGCTCGACCAGGCCATCGCCAACGCCAACGCGCTGGAGGCCGCCGTCGGCGCCGTCGACGACAAGGCCGCTCTCGAACAGGCGATGATCGCCCAGCGCGCCGCCGGCGTGGCCAGCGCCAAGGCCGACGCCGGCCGCATGGACGCCGACCTCAAGCGCTACGGCGACCTCGCCGCCAAGGGCTGGGTTTCAGACCAGAAGCTGACCACCGTCCGCGCCGGAGCCGCCCAGTCCGCGGCCTCGGTCGCCCAGGCCCAGGCCGCGCTTGAAGCCGAACGCCGCACCGCCGAGTCGCTCGGCTCGGCCCGGGCCCAGACCATCGCCCAGGTGGCCGCGGCCCGCGCCGCCGTGGAACAGGCCCGTATCGATCTCGACCGCACGGTGATCCGCGCCCCGGCCGCCGGGGTCGTCGGCGCCCGTTCGGTGCGCCCCGGCCAGCTGGTCCAGCCGGGCGTCACGCTGATGAGCGTGGTGCCGCTGGGCAAGGGCTTCATCGTCGCCAACTTCAAGGAAACCCAGCTGTCGCGGCTGCGCGTCGGCCAGCCGGTGGAAATTCGCGCCGACGCCTTCGGCAGCCGAACGATCCGGGGCCGCGTCGAGAGCTTCGCCCCGGCGACCGGCGCCGAGTTCGCGCTGATCCCGGTGGAGAACGCCGTGGGCAACTTCACCAAGATCGCCCAGCGCGTGCCCGTGCGCATCGCCGTCGACGCCGGCGAGCCGCTGTCCACCGCCCTGCGGCCCGGCCTGTCGGTCGAGGTCAAGGTCGACGTGCGCGGTAAGACCGGACAGAGCTTCGCCGAGTCGGGCCAGGCCCCCACCCGGGTGGCCCGCACCGGCGAGTCGCGCTGACGCCATGACCACCGCGACCCTCGCAGGTCCGGCCACCCCTCCCGCTCCGGCGGCGGCTCCGGCGGTCAACTGGACGATGCTGTTCCTTGGCTTCGGCGGGATGGCGATCGGCCAGTTCATGGCCATTCTCGATATCCAGATCGTCGCCGCCTCCCTGCCGCAGATCCAGGCCGGGGTCGAGGCCAGCGCCGACCAGGTCAGCTGGATCCAGACCGCCTACCTGATCCCTGAAGTCGTGATGATCCCGCTGTCGGCCTATCTGGCCCGGCTGTGGGGCACCCAGAAGGTGTTCATGGCCAGCTGCGCCGGCTTTCTGGTGATGAGCATTCTGGCCGGCCTGTCGACCAACATCGACATGATGATCGCCTGCCGCGCCCTGCAGGGGTTCATCGGCGGAGCCATGGTGCCGACCGTGTTCGCCACGGCCTTCAGCGCCTTCCCGCCCGAGCGCCGGGTCACCGCCAACGTCGTCACCGGCATGATTGTGACCCTGGCCCCGACGGTCGGGCCGACCCTTGGCGGACACCTGACCGACTGGCTCAACTGGCGCTGGCTGTTCTTCATCAACGTCGGACCGGGCCTGCTCAGCCTGTTCCTCGTCGGCCGCTACGGCAATTTCGACAAGGGCGACAAGCGCCTGGCGCACAATTTCGACTGGTTCGGCCTGGTGATGATGGCCGTGTTCCTGATGAGCATGCAGTACGTCGTCGAGGAGGGGGCCAAGGACAACTGGTTCCAGGACGACACTATCCTGTGGCTGACGGTGCTGGCGACAGTGACCGGCGTGGTGTTCGTCTGGCGGCAGCTGACCTATTTCCAGCCGATCATCCAGCTGAAGGCCCTGGCCGACCGGAACTTCAGCCTGGGGCTGGTGATGGGCGCGACGTCGGGCCTGGCCCTCTATGGCGGGACCTTCCTGCTGCCCCTTTATCTGGGCCGGGTGCGCGGGTTCTCCGCCTCCGAGGTCGGCACCACCATGCTGGTCTCCGGCATCGCGATGTTCATCACCGGGCCGCTGGCGGGACGCTGGGTGCGCCAGGTGGATCCGCGCATTCCGATCTTCATCGGCTACGGCATGGTCGCCTGGGGCATGTGGCTGGGCCATGACCTGAACGGCGAGTGGGGCTTTGTCGAGTTCGCCGCTGTCCAGGCGTTCCGCGGCGTGGGGGTGATGACGGCGATGATCGCCTCGACCCAGATGACCATGAGCACCCTGCCGCTGCATCTGATCAAGGACGCCTCGGGCCTGCTGAACCTGTCGCGCAACACCGCCGGCGCCATCGGCATGGCGGTGATCGCCAGCAACCTGACCACCCAGAGCGCGGTGCACATGAACGACATGGTCTCGCGCATGGACCGGGGCAGCGTCGAGGGCCAGGCCATGCTGGCCGGCCTGACCGCGCGCTTCCAGCAACTGGGCGTAAGCGACCCGGACGGCGCCGCCTACAAGGCGATGCACTACATGATCGCGCAGAAGGCCCAGATCCTGGCCTTTGGCGACGCCTTCGCCTTCATGGCCGTCTGCGCGCTGCTCGCCGCCTTCCTCGCCCTGCTGGCCAAGCCCGGCAAGACGGCGCCGGGCGGGCGGTCCATGACCGAGGACGCCCACTGATGCCCCGGCTGGTCGGACAGATCGACGCCGCCAAGAGTGAAGCGATCCTCGACGCCGCCTCCGACGTGCTGGGCGAGCGCGGCCTCGCGGCCCCGATGGAGGAAATCGCCCGCCGGGCAAAGGTCTCGAAACAGACCGTCTATAACCACTATGGCTCGAAGGCCGAGTTGGTCCGGGCGCTGGTCGAGCGCCGGGTGGCGACGATCACCGCGCCGCTGCGCGAGGCCGGCGCCGAACAACGGCCCGAGGAAACGCTGAAGGCCTATGCCCGCACCCTGCTGAGCGTGGTCAACAACAAGAACTACGCGCTGATGCGGGTGACCATCCAGAGCGCCGGAGCCATGCCGGACCTTGCGCGTGAGGTGTTCGAGGCCGGCCCGAAGCACTCACGGGCCCAGTTGGCGGAGTTTCTGGAGCTCGAAACCCGCGCCGGCAGGCTGATCGTGCACAATCCGCTGCAGGCGGCCGAGTTCTTCGGCGGCATGGTGCTGGGCCACCGCCAGACCAAGGCGTTGCTCAACCTCGCCCCGGACATGACCGACGACGATATCGAGGCCTCGGCGACCGAGGCGGCCCGCATCTTCATGCGGGCCTACGGAGCCTGAAGGCGCGTCAGCCCTCGGCGGGCTCGCCGTCGGGCAGGCCGATCATGTGGAAGCCGGCGTCGACGTGGACCACCTCGCCGGTGGTCGAGCGACCCAGGTCCGACAGCAGCCACAGCGCGGCCCCGGCGACGCCCTCCATCGAGGTGTCTTCCTTCAGGGCGCTGAAGGCGCGGCCCTGGCTGATCATGCCGCGGCCGCCGGAGATGCCGGCCAGCGACAGGGTGCGCATGGCCCCGGCCGAGATGGCGTTGACCCGGATGCCCTTGGGACCGAGGTCGCGGGCGATATAGCGGGTCGCCGCTTCCAGCGCCGCCTTGGCAACGCCCATGGTGTTGTAGTTGGGGATGACCCGCTCGGCGCCGAGATAGGTCATGGTGACCATCGACCCGCCGTTGGGCATCAGGCGGGCGGCGCGCTTGGCCGTATCGACGAAGCTGAAGGCCGAAATGTTCATCGCCCGCAGGAAGCCCTCGCGGGTGGTGTTCTCGACGAACGAGCCCTTGAGCTCGTCCTTGTTGGCGAAGGCGATCGAGTGGAGGAAGGCGTCGAGCGTGCCCATGTCCCGTTCGATCTGGGCGAAGGCGGCGTCCATCGAGGCGTCGTCGGTGACTTCCATCGGCACGAAGGTCTTCACCCCGATGCTTTCGCCCAGCGGCCGGACTCGCTTTTCCATGTCCGGCATGTAGGCGAAGGCCAGCTCGGCGCCCTGGGCGGCCAGCTGCGAGGCGATGCCCCAGGCGATGGAATTGTGGTTCGCCACCCCGGTGATCAGGGCCTTCTTGCCCTTCATCAGCTCGCCCGTGGGGAAGGTGTAGTCGTCGGCCATGGGTGGTTCCTTGTCAGTGCGTGGTTCGAGACGCGCCCTCGCGGGCGCTCCTCACCATGACGAAGAGGGTTTGCGGCCCTCCCCGCCCGTCATCCTGAGGAGGCTGCGTAAGCAGCCGTCTCGAAGGACGCAAGTTGCTTGTGCCGCGCGCTAGACCCGCGCCATCACCAGGCAGCCGTTGGTGCCGCCGAAGCCGAAGCTGTTGGACATCACCGTCTCGACCTGGCGATCGGCCCGCTTGAGCAGGATCGGCATGTCCTCGAAGGCCGGATCGAGGGTCTCGATGTTGGCGCTCTCGGCGAGGAAGCCGTTGTTGAGCATCAGCAGGCTGTAGATCGCCTCCTGGGCGCCGGCGGCGCCGAGCGAATGGCCGGTGAGCGACTTGGTCGAGGAAATCGCCGGGGCGTTCTTGCCGAACACCTGGCGGACCGCCTCCATCTCCTTCTGGTCGCCGACCGGCGTCGAGGTGCCGTGCGGGTTGAGGTAGTCGATCGTCCGGCCGCCGGCGCCGGCCATGGCCAGGTTCATGCAGCGGACCGCGCCTTCGCCCGAGGGGGCGACCATGTCGTAACCGTCCGAATTGGCCGCGTAGCCGACGATTTCGCCGTAGATCTTCGCGCCGCGGGCCTTGGCCCGTTCGTACTCTTCCAGCACCACGATGCCCGCCCCGCCGGCGATGACGAAGCCGTCGCGGTTCAGGTCGTAGGCGCGGCTGGCCACGGCCGGCCGGTCGTTGAAGTTGCTGCTCATGGCGCCCATGGCGTCGAACATGTTGGACAGCGACCAGTCGAGCTCCTCGGCGCCGCCGGCGAACACGACGTCCTGCTTGCCCATGAGGATCTGCTCGTAGGCCGAGCCGATGCAGTGGGTGGATGTGGCGCAGGCCGAGCTGATCGAGAAGTTGAGGCCGCGGATCTTGAACCAGGTGGCCAGGGTCGCCGAGGCGCCCGAGCTCATGGCCTTGGGCACGGCGAACGGACCGATGCGCTTGGGGCCCTTCTCGCGGGTGGTCTCGGCGGCCTGGATGATGGCCTTGGTCGAGGGGCCGCCCGAGCCGATGATCAGGCCGGTGTGGTCGTTGGAGACCTCGCTCTCCTCGAGCCCGGAATCGGCGATCGCCTGCTCCATGGCCACATGGGCCCAGCCGGTGCCTTCAGCGAGGAATCGGGCGGCGCGGCGGTCAACCAGCGATTCCCAGTCACAGTCGGGCGCGGCCTCGACCTGCGAGCGGAAACCCAGATCGGCATAGGACTGGGCGAACTTCACACCCGATTTCGCCTCGCGCAGGGAGGCGACGACCTCGTTGGCGCTGGACCCGATCGAGGACACGATACCGATGCCGGTGACGACGACGCGACGCATGACGACTCCCTAATTCCCCCATCCGCCCCGGTTCGGGCCGGACCTTTATCCAGAGACCGGCCTGATCAGGCGCTGGCGCCCGGAATGAACAGGCCCACCCGGAGGTCTTTCGCCTCATAGATAAGCTTGCCGTCGGCTTCCAGCACCCCGTCGCCTATCCCCATAACGAGCCGGCGATTGATCACCCGCTTGAGCTCGATGCGGTAGACGACCTTCTTCACGTCGGGCGTAACCTCGCCGGTGAACTTCACCTCGCCTACGCCCAGGGCGCGGCCGCGGCCGGGGCCGCCGATCCAGCCCAGATAGAAGCCGACCAGCTGCCACATGGCGTCGAGGCCCAGGCAACCGGGCATCACCGGGTCGTTGTTGAAGTGGCAGGCGAAGAACCACAGGTCCGGATTGATATCGAGTTCAGCCTCGACGTAGCCCTTGCCGTGCGCGCCGCCGTCGGCGTTGATCTGGGTGATGCGATCGAACATCAGCATCGGCGGCATCGGCAGCTGGGCGTTGCCGGGACCAAAGGTCTCGTCGCGGCCGCAGGCGATCAGATCGTCATAGCTGTAGCTGGACTGGGCCATGGGGGCCGGGGTCGTCGAGGTCATGCGTCACCGAAACTTCGCCGCATGCGCGCGGCCTGACTGGCGCGGGGTTACCACGCGGGGGCGGAGGCCTCAATCTTCGCGCGGACGGCAGGGTGTCGGACCGCCGGCGCCCCAGACCTCGGCGGCGGGAACCCAGCCGGTTTCGCCGCCCGCCTTGATCCTGCGCCAGTCGCCCTCGCTCTTGTCGAGGACCGCGACGGCATTGGGCGACAGCCAGGCGACGACCCGGGCGCCCGGTTTGGGCGCCGCCAGCATGGCCACGGCCCCCGGCTTGACCCGCATGACCGTCAGCTTGCCGTCGACCCCGCGCTTGTGCGCCCAGGCGACCGCGCCGTCCGGCCCGCGAACCCGCCGCCAGTCGCTGGTCTCGGCGACCACCTCCAGCGGCATGCCTTTCGAGCGCCAGATCCACAGGATGCGGTGATCCTCGCCCGGCCCCTTGCGGGCGTAGACCTCGCCGAATTTCAGCGAGACGAAGCGCGGCACCGGCAGGGTCGAGGGGGTGTCGCAGGTTTCCTGACCCCGCGCGCCGCAGGCCGAAAGGGTCAGCGCCAGCCCCAGGGCCGCCAACTTTACCGGCAAAGCGTCAAACCGGGCCCTAAAGGGCCGCAGCCTGCCTTGGCCCTGCGCCGGGCCTTTGCTAAGGGTGCGAAGACCCCCCGAGGGGCCAACGCCGTTATCGAAAGCGTCCATGGCCGCCAAGAAGCCTAAAGTCGTCGTCACACGCAAGCTGCCCGATCCCGTGGAAACCCGGATGCGGGAGCTGTTCGACACCGAACTCAACGTCGACGACCGGCCGATGACGCCGGACGAACTCGTCGACGCGATGAACCGCTGTGACGTTCTGGTCCCCACCATCACCGACCGTCTGGACTCGCGCCTGCTGTCGCGGGCCGGCGAGCGGCTGAAGCTGATCGCCAACTTCGGCGCGGGCGTCGACAACATCGACGTGACCACCGCCAACCAGCGCGGCGTCATCGTCACCAACACCCCGGGCGTGCTGACCGAGGACACGGCCGACCTGACCATGAGCCTGATCATGGCCTCGACCCGCCGCATCGTCGAAGGCGCGGCCGTCGTCCAGTCGGGCGGCTTCCAGGGCTGGTCGCCGACCTGGATGCTGGGCCGCCGCCTGTGGGGCAAGCGCCTCGGCATCATCGGCATGGGCCGCATCGGCCAGGCCCTCGCCCGCCGCGGCGCGGCGTTCGGCCTGTCGATCCACTACCACAACCGCAAGCCGGTCAGCCCGCGCGTGGCCGAGGAGCTGGGCGCGACCTACTGGGAGAGCCTGGACCAGATGCTGGCGCGGATGGACATCGTGTCGATCAACTGCCCGCACACCCCGGCCACCTATCACCTGCTGTCGGCTCGCCGGCTCAAGCTGCTCCAGCCGACGGCCGTGGTGGTCAACACCGCGCGCGGCGAGGTCATCGACGAAGGCGCCCTGGCCAACATGCTGGCCCGCGGCGAGATCGCCGGCGCCGGCCTGGACGTCTACGAGCACGAGCCGGCGATCAATCCCAAGCTGCTCAAGCTGCCCAACGTCGTGCTGCTGCCGCACATGGGCTCGGCCACGGTCGAGGGCCGCATCGACATGGGCGAGAAGGTCATCGTCAACATCAAGACCTTCATGGACGGCCACCGGCCGCCGGACCGCGTCATCCCGGCGATGCTGTAGGCAGCGCGCTCGCGCGAGGGACAGACACCCTGGTGTCTGTCCCTGATCCCCCTCAGGGCTTGGCCACCCACACCTTCGCCTTGAGCCACGCATCCAGGTCGGCTGCGGACCGGTCGGCGATCTGTTCCATCGGGACGTGGCCGACTTTCGGATAGACGATCACCGTCGAGCCCGGGATCGCGTCGCCGAACAGGGCGGCGTGGCTGACCGGGATCAGTCTGTCGGTATCGCCGTGCATCACCAGGGTCGGGACCGCGATCGCCGACAACTTTTCCTTCGTCGCCGCGTCGGCCGGGTCGAAGCCGCCCATCAGGTTCAGGATGATGTCGCGGTGCCCCGGCCCGCGGGACATCTCGACGTAGCGGGCGACCATGGCGTCATCGACCATCTCCGGCGTCGGGGCGAAGGCGTCCTTCAGGCCCGCGCGGGTCATGACGGTGGTGTCGAGGTCGCCGATCAGGAACCGGCCGACCGGGTTGCGCAGCACCTTGAAGATGAACGGGCCATCCTTGCCGTCGGCGCGCTGCTGCGGCCAGCCGGCGGCGTCGACCAGCACCAGGCCGTCGAGCCTGTCCGGATGCCGCAGGGCGTAGTTCCAGGCGACGCCGCCGCCCATGGAATTTCCGGCCAGCACGAACTTCGTCACGCCCAGCTTCGTCGTCACGCCGTCGACCACATCGACGAAGCCGCTGCGGGTCAGGCTGTAGCCCTCGGGCGCGCTGGTCAGGCCGAAGCCCGGCAGGTCGAGGGTGATGATGCGGTAGTGCGCGCCCAGCCGCTGGACCCAGGGCTCCCAGGTGTGCAGCGAGGCGGCGAAGCCGTGGACCATGACGATGGTCGGGCCGTCGCGCCGGCCCTGGTCGCGATAGTGGACCTTCAGCCCGCCCGGCAGGTCCATGTAGCGCGAGGCGCCGTTGGCGTATTTCGCCTGCAGGGTCGGCCAGGGGATGTCCGGCCTGCGCAGCGCCAGCCAGCCGCCTGTCAGCAGCACGGCGAGGATGACGACGATCCCGATCAGGACCCTGCCCAGCGTTTTCATGATGTTTCGCCCCTGCCCGGCTCTTGATGTCCGGCAGGGCGGATGACGCCCGCTCCCGGGCCGGCCGTCAAGCGCCGCAGGTCGGACAGGCCGGGTCGGCGCCGATGCGCACGGTGCGGGTTTCGGCGGCCAGGGCGTCGTAGATCAGCAGGCGGCCGGCCAGCGGCTGGCCCGCGCCGGTGATGATCTTGATCGCCTCCAGCGCCATCATCGCGCCGATCACCCCGCCCAGCGCCCCAACCACCCCGACGGCCGAACAGGTCTCGGCGTCGGGCGGGATGTCGGGCACCAGGCAGCGGTAGCAGGGTTTTCCGGCGAACACCCCGACCTGGCCGGTCCAGCGGGCGATCGCGCCGCTGACCAGGGTCGTGCCGGCGGCGACACAGGCGTCGGACACCGCGAAACGGGTGGCGAAGTCGTCGGTGCCGTCGAGCACCAGATCATGGCCGGCGATCAGGGCGGCGGCGTTGCCGGGCGTCAGGGCCGTGGTGTGGGTGTCGATGACGATCTCGGGGTTGAGCGCGGCCAGCCGCCGGGCCGTGACCTCGGTCTTGTCCAGGCCGACATCGCCGGTCGCGTAGAGCACCTGCCGCTGCAGGTTGGAGAGAGCCACGGTGTCGGGATCGACGATGGTGATCCGGCCCACGCCCGCCGCCGCCAGATAGAGAGACGCCGGGGCGCCGAGGCCGCCCGCGCCAACCATCAGCACGCTGGCCGCCTTGAGCTTCTGCTGGCCCGGGCCGCCGACCTCGCGCAGCACCAGATGGCGGGCGTAGCGTTCAACCTCGGCCGGCGAAAAGCTCATGGGGAAAGTCCGGTCCTGTGGCGCACGTCGTCTTACAGCGATTTCATACCGCGCGGACGGGCGCCGGGAGTAGCCTTCGCCGACGAAAATGCCGGAGACCGACATGCGCCTGATCCTGGCCCTCGCCGCCGCCGCGATCGCCCTGCCCGCCACGGCGGCTGTCGCGCCCGTCACACCGGACCCGGTGGTCGCGGCCGAACGCGCCTTCGCCGCCGACGGTTCCCGCCTGGGCGTGAAGCAGAGCTTCCTCGCCCACATGGCCCCGGACGCGATCGTGCTGCAGCCGGACCCGGTCAGCGCCCGCGAAACCTTCCTCGCCGCGCCGGACGACGGTCCGGACGATCCGAAGCTGGAATGGTGGCCGACCTGGGCTGGTATCGCCGCCTCCGGGGATCTGGGCTTCACCACCGGCCCCTACAGCGTCGGCGGCAAGCGGCGCGGCCACTATTTCACCGTCTGGAAGAAGCAGGCCGACGGTCAGTGGAAGTGGGTGTTCGACGGCGGCGTCGGCAGCGACCCGTCGTCTGCGCCCGGCCCGGACGCCATGCCGGGGTTCCTGGCCATGCCGAAGGTCCCGGGGCTGTATCCCGAGGGGGCCTACAGCAAGGTCCAGGCGGCGGAAGCGGCGCTAGCCGCCGACGCAAAGCGCGACAGCAGGGCCGCCTATCTCAAGGTGCTGGCTTGCGACGGCCGGATCCAGTCGTCGTCGATGGCGCCGGCGGCCAGCTGCGCGACCTTCGGCCGGGAACTGGACTGGCGCGCCCGGCAAATCGCCTTCGCGCCGTCGGGGGGCGGGATCTCGGCGGCAGGCGACCTGGCCTGGACCTACGGGACGGCCGGCTGGGACAGGGACGGTGTGGCGGTAAAGGCCCACTATGTGCGCGTCTGGCAGCGTCGGCCGGAGGGTTGGCGGCTGGTGTTCGACGAGCTGCTGATTCCGAAGGCGGCGTCGGCAAGCTAAGGGATCTTGCCCGCAGGCAGACCGGCCCTGATGTCTTGACGGCCAGTGTTGCTCCGGCGACGGCCCTGCTCAAGGACCGCTTCGCGGCCGCGCAGCGGCGACCCCGAAGGGGTCGTCCTTGACCAGGTCCGACGGCCGGAGCGCATCATTCCATCAAGGCAAAAGGGCGGGTTTCATCAGCGCCGGATGCGCGATCGACCAGGCGCTGTCACCCCGCTTTCGCCACCGCCTCCATCCCCAGCATCGCCGCCTTCCGTCCCAGGCCCCAGTGGTAGCCGGTCAGGCGGCCGTCGCGGGCGATGACCCGGTGACAGGGGATCAGCAGGCTGACCGGGTT
>CANJYY010000006.1 GCA_947479185.1 Caulobacteraceae bacterium | reverse complement strand
GGCCGCCGCCGGCCATCAGCAGGCCGTCCTCGAAGGCGGCGGAGATGGCTTTGCCGAGGTTCATCCCCGGCTGGCTGCGCCCCGACCCCTTGGCAACGTCGGCGGCGGGGTCAATGCCGATCACCACCACCGGCTTGCGGTAGCGCTCGCGCAGCCGGCTGGCGACGATGCCGATGACGCCGGGATGCCAGCCCTCGCCGGAGACGACGATGGCGCTGGCGCTCGGGTCGAGGTTGCTGGTCGCCTCCAGCTTGGCGATGGCCTCGTCCAGCAGGGCCGCCTCGACCTCGCGGCGCTGGGCGTTCAGGGCGTGCAACTCCGCCGCCAGGGCTTTTGCTTCCTCCGGATCGTCGGTCGAGAGCAGCCGCGCCCCCAGGTCGGAGCGGCCGATACGGCCGCCGGCGTTGATGCGGGGCCCGAGCACGAACCCGGCGTGGAACACGGATGCCGGGCCGGTCATCGGGCTGCCCGCCGCCTCCATCAGCGCCTTGATGCCGATATTGCTCCAGGCCGACATGCGCTTGAGGCCATGGGTGGTCAGGGCGCGGTTGAAGCCGACCAGCTGGGTGACGTCGCAGATCTCGCCCATGGCCACCATGTCGAGGAACTGGCGGATGTCGGGCTCGGGGCGCTCCTCGGTGAAGAGGCCGCGCGCGCGGGCTTCGCGGTTCAGCGCCGCCAGCAGCACGAAGGTCACCCCCGCCGCCGCCAGCACCCCCTGCCCCGAATTGCAGCCCGGCCGGTTGGGATTGACCACCGCTGCCGCGGCCGGTGGGTCTTCCCGCATCAGGTGGTGGTCGATCACCACCACGGAGAGGCCCATCTCCCCGGCGGCCAGAATGGCGTCGTGGGCCATGGCCCCGCAATCGACGGTGATGACCAGCTCGACGCCCCGGTCCTTCAGGCGCCGGAACGCCTGCGGACTCGGGCCATAGCCCTCGGTCATGCGGTCGGGCACGTACAGCGCCAGATCGCGGCCCATGTGGCGAAACCACCGGATCAGCTGCGCCGCGCTGGTGGCGCCGTCGACGTCGTAGTCGGCGAACACCGCCGTGGACGTGCCCCGCTCAACCGCGTCGAGGATCAGGCCGGCGGCCTTGTCCATGTCGAGAAAGCTGGAGGGGTCGGGAAACTGGGCCTTGAGCGAAGGCCGCAGATAGAGTTCGCCCTCATCGGAGCGCACGCCGCGCGAGGCCAGGGCCCGCGCCATCGGGTCGGAAAGACCCAGTTTCAGCCCATGCTCGCGCACGGTCTGTTCGTCGGCAGGGCGGCTGCGCCACGGGCGCCCGCTCAGCGAGCGGTCGACGCCAAGGAAAGCCCCCTCAGCGGCTGGGGTCACGCCTTACGCTTCATCCGCACTTCGCGGACCGTGCCGGAGGAGGAGTTCATCACCAGGGTGTGGGTGTGGATCAGGCCGTCCTTGAGCGACACCCCGTCGAGCAGGGCGCCCTTGGTGACCCCGGTGGCGGCGAAGATGGCGTCGCCGCGGACGATCTCGTGCAAGTCGTACTTGCGGTCGAAGTCGGTGACGCCCAGGCGCGTCGCCCGCGCCTTCTCGTCGGCGTTGCGGAACACCAGCCGGCCCTGGAACTGGCCTCCGACGCATTTCAGCGCCGCGCAAGCCAGCACCCCCTCGGGCGCCCCGCCCTGGCCGATGTAGAGGTCGATGCCGGTGGCCGGGTCGGTGGTGTGGATCACCCCGGCCACGTCGCCGTCGGTGATCAGGGCCACGCGGGCGCCGACCGAGCGCAGGGAGGCGATGATCTCGGCGTGGCGCGGGCGGTCCAGCACGCAGACGGTGATCTCGCTCGGCTTGACGCCCTTGGCCTTGGCGATGGCCTTCACATTGTCGGCCGGGCTCTTGTCCAGGTCGATCACCCCGGCGGGCAGGCCCGGGCCGCAGGCGATCTTGTCCATATAGGTGTCGGGGGCGTTGAGCAGGGTGCCCTTGGGGGCCCAGGCCATCACCGCCAGGGCGTTGGCCATGGCCTTGGCCGTCAGGGTCGTCCCTTCCAGCGGGTCCAGCGCGATATCGACGCGCGGGCCTTTGCCGGTGCCGACCTTCTCGCCGATGTAGAGCATCGGGGCCTCGTCGCGCTCGCCCTCGCCGATGACGATCTCGCCGTCGATGGCCAGTTCGTTCAGCGCGTTGCGCATGGCGTCGACGGCCGCCTGGTCGGCGTCCTTCTCGTCGCCGCGGCCCACCAGGCCCCAGGCGGCGATCGCCGCCGCTTCGGTCACACGGACCGCGTCCAGAACCAGTCCCCGGTCCAGCGTCTCAGCACTCATGAAGGTCAGTCTCCCGGCCCCTGGCCGGGGCGCTCTCCGGTATTGTCGGAGGATTCTCAGATACGCGCGATGCGCAACAGGCGCGGACGCTCTAGCACGGCCGGCAGTTTTTCGATGCGGTTTATCGCATCGGTCAGCACCGACTCGGCGATGGCGTGGGTTGTCAGCACGATCGGCACGCCGCCGGCGTCCTCGACCGGCTTCTGCAGGAAGCTGTCGATCGACACGCCGCATTCGGCGAGGGTCTCGGACACGGCGGCGATGACGCCGGCCTGGTCCTTCACCAGCAGGCGCAGATAGGCCTTGCCGACGCGGCGGGTGGGGGCCACGGCGACGAACGGCTTGAGGTCGCCCGCCGGGCGCTGGAACACCGGCCGGGTGGGCAGGGTCATGACGTCCGCGATGTCGGCGGCCACGGCGGCGGCGGTCGGCCCCGCCCCGGCGCCCGGCCCCTGGATGAAGATCCGGCCGATCCGGGTGCCCTCGATGAACAGGGCGTTGAGCGCCCCGCGCGTCTCGGCCAGCGGATGGCCCTGGGCGACCAGCGAGGGATGCACCCGCACCGCCACGCCATCGGCCGTGCGGTCGGCCGAGGCGATCAGCCGGATGCGATAGCCGAGGTCCTTGGCCAGCTTGATGTCGAGCAGATCGACCTGGTCGATGCCCTCGATCTCGGCGGCGGCGAAGTTGGGCGCGCAGCCGAACGCCAGGGCGGCCAGGATGGTCACCTTGTGCGCCGCGTCGAAGCCGCCGACGTCCATCGTCGGATCGGCCTCGGCGTAACCCATGCGCTGGGCCTCGCCGAGCACGTCGGCGAACGAGGCGCCGCGCTGCTCCATCTCGCTGAGAATGAAGTTGCAGGTGCCGTTGAGGATGCCGGCCACGCCGACCACGTCGTCGCCGACCATGGCCTCGCGCAGCATCTTCACCGCCGGGGTGCCGCCCATGACGGCGGCCTCGAACAGCAGCGGCACGCCGGCCGCCTCGGCCAGGGCCGCCAGTTCGGCGCCGTGCTCGGCGATCAGGGCCTTGTTGGCGGTGACGACCGGCTTGCCGGCCTTCAGCGCCGCCTCGACCGCGGCCTTGGCCGGACCGTCCGAGCCGCCGACCAGTTCAACGAACAGGTCGATGTCCGGCGAGGTCGCCAGGGCCACCGGATCGTCGAACCAGGCGATGCCCGAGATGTCGATGCTGCGCGGCCGCGAGCGCGAGCGGGCCGTCACGCCGGTGATCACCGCCCGCCCCCCGGCCGGCGCGAAGTCCGGCCGTTCCGCCAGGAACTGCAGCAGCCCGCCGCCGACCGTGCCCAGGCCCGCGACGCCGATGCGCCAGGTGCGCGGGCTCATTGGGCGGCCACGGCGTTGTGGGCCTTGGCCAGGATCCGATCGGAATCGGCGAGGAACTTCTTCACGTTGCGGGCCGCCTGTCTGATGCGGTGTTCGTTTTCGACCAGGCCGATGCGCACATAGCCTTCGCCATACTCGCCGAAGCCCGAGCCCGGCGCCACGGCGACGCCGGCCTCCTCGATCAGCATGCGGGAAAACTGCATGGAACTGACGTGCTTGTAGGGCTCTGGAAGCTTGGCCCAGGCGAACATCGAGGCGGGCGGGGCCGGGATGTCCCAGCCGGCGCGCTTCATGCTGCTGACCAGGGTGTCGCGGCGGCTCTTGTAGATGCCGCGGATCTCCTCGACGCAGTCCTGCGGGCCGTTCAGGGCGGCGGCGGCGGCCACCTGGATCGGCAGGAAGGCTCCGTAGTCGAGATACGACTTCACCCGCGCCAGGGCCGCGCACATGCGGGCGTTGCCGACCACCATGCCGACACGCCAGCCGGCCATGGCGTAGGTCTTCGACAGGCTGTTGACCTCGACGGCCAGGTCCTTGGCCCCCTCGACCTGAAGGATCGACGGCGGCGGGTTGTTGTCGAAGTAGATCTCCGAATAGGCCACGTCGGAGATGATCAGCAGATCATGCTGCTTCGCCAGCCGCACCGCGTCGCGATAGAAGTCCAGATCGACCCACTGCGCCGTCGGGTTCGACGGATAGCTGAGGATCAGGATGCTGGGCGGCGGCGCCGAGTGCTTCACCGCCCGGCTGATGCCGGCCAGATACTCTTCCGGCGACAGGGCCGGCACATGGCGGATGACCCCGCCGGCCATGATGAAGCCGAAGGCGTGGATCGGATAGGCCGGGTTGGGGCAGATGATCACGTCGCCCGGCGCGGTCAGGGCGTTGGCCAGGTTGGCGAAGCCCTCCTTCGAGCCGAGCGTCGCGACGACCTCGGTGTCGGGGTTCAGTTGCACGCCGTAGCGACGCTCATAGTAGCCGGCCATGGCCCGGCGCAGGCCGATGACGCCCTTGGAGGCGGAGTAGCGGCCGGCCTTGGGGTCGCGGGCCGTCTCGATCAGCTTGTCGACGATGTGCTTGGGGGTCGGCATGTCGGGATTGCCCATGCCGAAGTCGATGATGTCCGTACCCTCGGCCCGGAGCTTGGCCTTGATGCGGTTCACTTCCTCGAAGACGTAGGGCGGCAGACGCCGGATACGGTGGAACTCGGTGGTCATGTCAGGGCTCTCTGCGCCATCACCGGCGCTCTGCGAGCGGAGGTCGCGCATGGATAACCCCCGGAAGGGGCGACTCCAAGCGGGTTCAGGGAATTTCTTGCCTCCACCGCGCCGGACTTACCTCGGCGGCGGAGGCGGGGTAGCTCGCTTGCGCAGCGCGCGGGCATAGGCCTCGGACTCTGCCATCTCGGCGTCGGTCGGGGCATGCAGACCCAGCGGGTTGGCCTGGGCGCGGGCGTCGGCTTCGAACGCCGCGGTGGCGGTCAGGCTCCAGGTGTCCTCGGCGCCGTTGCGGCTGGTGTAGACGCCCTCGGCTTCCTGGTCCTCGACGGCGGCGCGCCAGGCGGCCGAATTGCGCACATCGTCCGGAACCTCGGGAATACCGGCGAAGGTCGGCCACGGTCCGGGATGATCGATCGCCTCGGCGACCTGGGCGGCCGCGGGCGAGGCCGGATCAATCTGGGCCCCGGCCCCGGGCTCGAGTTTCGGCAGGTCGGCGCAGGCCGTCAGGCCGCCCGCCGCGCCCACCAGGAGCGTCAGCCGAAAGGTTTGCCAGAAAGTTCGCGCATCGCCGTTCATATCGGGTCCGGTCTTATGCCATGATCAGCGTCAGCGAAAGGGCGCCGGACGCCCACGCACCGGGAAGGACGCGCGCATGGCCGGCTCTAGCGGCAAGACTACCCCCCCAAAGACGGCGGCCAAACGGCCTCCGACGAAGAAAACCGCCGCAAAAGCCACCGCGAAGCCCGCCTCCGTGAAGACCACGCCGAAGGCCGCCAAGCCGGCTCCCGCCGAATCGCCGAAGGCGGCGACGGCCCCGCCTCCGATGGCTGACTACGCCAGCGCGCCCGACCCGGCCGCCTTCCTGTCGTCGGACCAGCGCGAAATGCTGGAGAAGCTGTCGGCCAACCTCGCCCGGGCCGCGGTCACCGCCCAGGGTGCGATCGCCGAAGCCGCCCTGCGCCAGGCCGACAGCCCCGCCGCCCTCAGCCCCGACCCGTTCCACGTCGGCCCGGCCCTGACCGATGTCATGGGCCGCCTCGCCGCCCAGCCGGACCGGCTGCTGCGCGCCCAGGCCGACCTGTTCTCCCGCTATCTCGACCTGTGGCAGACCACCGCCCGCCGGATGGGCGGCGAGCAGGTCGATCCGGTGGTCGTGCCGCCCAAGGGCGACAAGCGCTTCAACGATCCCGAATGGGGCGCCCATCCCGTCTATGACGTGATGAAGCAGTCCTACCTGCTGACCAGCGGCTGGCTGAACGCGTTGATCGCCGACGTCGAGGGCGTCGACCCGCTGGAAAAGCGCCGGGTCGAGTTCTTCATCAAGATGCTGACCGACGCGATCTCGCCGTCGAACTTCCTGATGTCCAATCCGGCTGCGCTCAAGGAGGCCATGACCAGCGGCGGCGAGAGCCTGGTCCGCGGTATGGAGAACTTCGCCGCCGACCTGACCCGCGGCGGCGGCCAGCTGCAGATCAGCCAGACCGACATGGAGCAGTTCATCGTCGGCGAGAACGTCGCCACGGCGCCGGGCAAGGTGGTCTACCAGAACGACATCCTGCAGCTGCTGCAGTACGAACCGACGACCGAGACGGTCCGCGAGATCCCGCTGCTGCTGTTCACGCCGTGGATCAACAAGTTCTACATCACCGACCTGCGGCCCGATAACAGCCTGATCCGCTGGCTGACGGCCCAGGGCTTCAGCGTGTTCGTCACCAGCTGGGTCAATCCGGACGAGACGCTCGCGGCCAAGACCTTCGAGGACTACCTCGTCGAGGGCATCTACGACGCCACGACCCAGGTCATGAAGCAGTGCGGCACGACCCAGGTGAACACGGTCGGCTACTGCATCGGCGGCACGCTGCTTTCCTGCGCCCTCGCCCACATGGCGGCCAAGGGCGACAAGCGGATCAATTCGGCGACCTTCTTCGCGGCGCAGCAGGACTTCGAGGAGGCCGGCGACCTGAAGCTGTTCGTCGATGACGCCTGGCTGAAGTCGATCGAGGAGACGATGGACCAGTCGGGCGGCTTCCTGCCCGGCAAGTCGATGGCCGACACCTTCAACGCCCTGCGCGGCAACGACCTGATCTGGTCGTTCTTCGTCAACAACTACCTGATGGGCAAGGAGCCCAAGCCGTTCGACCTGCTGTTCTGGAACAGCGACCAGACGCGCATGCCCAAGGCGCTGCACCTGTTCTATCTGCGCAATTTCTACAAGGACAACGCCCTGTCGAAGGGCGAGCTGACCCTGGCCGGGGTCAAGCTGGACCTGCACAAGGTCCAGACGCCGATCTATGTGCAGTCCTCGCGCGACGACCATATCGCGCCGTTCCGCAGCATCTATCGCGGCGCCAAGCTGTTCGGCGGCCCGGTGACCTTCACCATGGCCGGCAGCGGCCACATCGCCGGGGTGATCAACCACCCGGACGCGAAGAAGTACCAGCACTGGACCAACCCCGCCCTGCCCGCGACCGTCGCCGAATGGCAGGCCGCCGCCGTCGAGCATCCGGGCAGCTGGTGGCCGCACTGGGCCGCCTGGCTCAGCGAACGCTCCGGCGAGATGGTCCCGGCGCGCGATCCGTCCAACGGCCCCCTCGGCAAGCCGCTCGAGGATGCGCCGGGGAGCTTCGTGAAGGTGCGGAGCTAGCCCCCTTCCTCCCCACGCAGTGGGGAGGGGGACCGCGCGGAGCGCGGTGGAGGGGCAGCGCAGACGCCAGCGGCCCCGTCCTGAATTCCGGGCCATCCGGCGATTTCGGCGCCGCCCCCTCCACCATCCTTCGGATGGTCCCCCTCCCCCTCGCTACGCTCCGGGGAGGATCAATTCCAATTTCGGGCGATCCCAGTTGATCCCGTCGCCGGGCGGGGTCACGCCGACATCCACCGCGCCCATCCGGCGATAGAACCCGGCCGCCTCCGGGTTGGAGCTGATCGCCACCCGCGCCGCGCCCAGCGCTCTGGCCCGCTCGGCCATGTGCGCGAACAGCCGGCGGCCGAGGCCGGTCCCCTGGGTGTCATTGCCGGTGAAGAACAGGTCCAGCTCACGGTCCGCGCCGTGCGGGATCAGGGCGTAGAAGCCGGCGACCACGCCGCCCGCCTCCGCCAGCCACACCTCATGGCCGTCCTCGGATACGGACCAGCCGGCGGCGAAGGCGAGGATCATCGCCCGCGCCTCGGCGCGCTCATAGCCGTTGCTGCCCGCCATCATCGCCCGCAGGGCCGGCGTATCGGCGGGAATGGCCCGCCGGATCGTCACAGGCCGGCGGCCTCGGGCAGGCCGAGCATCAGGTTGAGGTTCTGCACCGCCGCGCCCGACGCGCCCTTGCCGAGATTGTCGAGTTGGGCGACCAGCCGCGCCTGCCGGCCCTCCTCGGAGCCGAACACGAACAGCTTCATGCGGTTGGTGCCGTTGAGCCCTTCCGGATCGAGGGTCTTGAGCGCCTCGCAGTCCTTCAGCGGCACGACCTCGACGAAGGACTCGCCGCGATAGTGCTTCGTCAGCGCCTCATGCAGGTCCTTCAGGTCCGGACCATTGCCCATCTGGGCCAGATGCAGCGGCACCTCGACCAGCATGCCTTGGGCGTAGCGGCCGACGGCCGGGGTGAACAGCGGGCGGGTCAGCAGGCCCGAACGGACCTGCATCTCCGGCACGTGCTTGTGCTCCAGGCCCATGGCGTAGATGCGGTATGGGGCCTTGGTGAAGGTGGGGCTGGTCTCGTCCTCGAACTCGGCGATCATCGGCTTGCCGCCGCCGCTGTAGCCGCTGACGGCGTTGACGCTGACCGGATGGTCGGCCGGCATCAGGCCCGACTGCACCAGCGGCCGGATCAGGGCGATCGCGCCCGTCGAATAGCAGCCCGGGTTCGAGACCCGCTTGGCGGCCTTGATCGCCGCCCGCTGGCTCTTGCACAGCTCGGGGAAGCCGAAGGTCCAGCCGTCGGCCGTACGGTGGGCGGTCGAGGCGTCGATGACCTTGACCGCGGAATTGCTTATCAGGCTGACCGCCTCGCGCGCCGCGTCGTCCGGCAGGCAGAGGATCACCAGGTCGGCGGCGTTGAGCAGCTCGGCGCGGGCGTCCACATCCTTGCGGCGCTCTTCGGCGATCGACAGCAGCTCGAGATCGGTGCGGCCGACCAGCCGCTCGCGGATCTGCAGGCCGGTGGTGCCGGCCTCGCCGTCGATGAAAACCCTGGGCTTACCCATTGGCCAATTCCCTGCGTGGTTCGAGACGCGCTACGCGCTCCTCACCATGACGAACCCTGCGGAAGCCCACCCCTCCCCGTCATCCTGAGGAGCGAGCCTGAAGCGAGCGTCTCGAAGGACGCACACAAGCGAACGCGCAAAGAAAAAGGGCGCTCCGGTTTCCCGAAGCGCCCTTTCGCAAAACAGGTTCGCGAACGACTAGCGCTTCGAGAACTGGAAGGAGCGGCGGGCCTTGGCCTTGCCGTACTTCTTCCGCTCGACGACGCGGCTGTCGCGGGTCAGGAAGCCATGCGGCTTCAGGGCCGTGCGCAGCGCGGGTTCGAAGTAGGTCAGAGCCTTCGAGATGCCGTGACGCACGGCGCCGGCCTGGCCCGACAGGCCCGAACCTTCAACCGTGACGAAGACGTCGAACTGGCCGACCCGGTCGGTGACCTGGAAGGGCTGGGCGAGCATCATGCGCAGCACGGGGCGGGCGAAGTAAACTTCCTGGTCCCGGCCGTTGATGGTGATCGAACCCTTGCCCGGCTTGATCCAGACGCGGGCGATGGCGTTCTTGCGCTTGCCGGTCGCATAGGCGCGACCGTACTTGTCCAGCTTCTGGACCGCCGGGGCGGATTCCGGCGAGGACGACAGGCTCTGGAGAGCCTCGAAACCTTGAGCTTCGGCCATGATCTATTGGCTCCGGGTGTTCTTGGCGTTGCGTTCAGCGAACGCGACGGGCTCAGGGCTCTGCGCCTGGTGGGTGTGCTCGGCGCCGTTGAAGATGCGCAGGTGCGTCAGCTGCTTGCGGGCCAGGGGGCTTTCCTTGGGCAGCATGCGCTCGACGGCCTTTTCCAGGACGCGCTCGGGGAAACGACCGGCCAGTTGCTTTCCGGCGGTGATTTCCTTGATGCCGCCCGGGTGACCGGTGTGGCGGTAGTAGATCTTCTGGTCGAGCTTGCGGCCGGTGAACTTCACCTTCTGCGCGTTGACCACGACGACATAATCGCCGCAGTCGACGTTCGGGGTGTAGTCAGGACGGTGCTTGCCGCGAAGACGCATGGCGATGAACGACGCGAGGCGGCCAACGACCACATTCTCGGCGTCGATCACGATCCACTTCTTCTCGACCTCGGCGGGCTTCAAAGAAGCCGTGGTCTTCATCATGGGACTGATCCGTTGCAGGCGGAGACAAGCGGTCCCCGACGTGAGGGCGCGCTGTTACCTGCGACGATCGGACCTGTCAACACAGGCGCGTTTCGTTTTCGCCGGAAACCGTTACCGCATAAGGGAAAACTATCGTTCGGTAACATAATACCGAAAACTTCCACCCTCGCTGTAGTGACAACGTCACGGACGGGTTCTAGCCCGGTTCCGTATCCCGGAGTCGTCCCATGCATCTCAATCGCCGTTCGCTTCTCGGGGCCACAGCCGCCTCGCTCGCCTTTGGCGGCCTCGCCCGGGCCCAGACGGCGCCGGAGACCTATCTCAACGAGATAGAGGGCTACGGCCCGCTCAGGCCCGATCCGAACGGCATCTTCGACCTGCCGGAGGGCTTCTCCTATCGCGTGGTGTCCTTCGCCGGCCAGACGATGGACGACGGCTACGTCGTGCCCGGACGGGCCGACGGCATGGCCTGCTTCCCCGGCCGTGGTTCCCGAGTGATTCTGATGCGCAACCACGAGAACACCTACAAGCAGCCCAACCTCGGCCCGCTCGGCATCGGCCGCGCGGTGAAGAAGCGCCCCAAGCCGGAGAAGGTGTTCGATGTCGACGCCGCCGGCAATCCGCTGACCGGCGGCGTGTCCCGGCTGGTCTACGATCTCGAGACCGGCAAGCTGGTCAAGGCGGAGATGGCCCTGTTCGGCACCTCGACCAACTGCGCCGGCGGCGCGACGCCCTGGGGCAGCTGGCTGACCTGCGAGGAAACCGCCGACGGGCCGAAGCAGGGCCTGGGCAAGGATCATGGCTGGGTGTTCGAGGTGCCGGCCCGGGGCCGCGGCCTCGTCGACCCGGTTCCGCTCAAGGCCATGGGCCGCTTCTTTCACGAGGCCGCCGCCATCGATCCGGCGACGGGCATCGTCTACATGACCGAGGACGCGCCCTCCCCCGACCGGGCCGGCCTGTTCTACCGCTTCATTCCCACCGTCCCCGGCAAGCTGGCCGAAGGCGGGCGGCTGCAGGCGCTGGCCTTCAGGGACGCGCCAGGCGCGGACGCGCGCAACTGGGACGGCAAGGTCATCTGGAAGCAGGGCGACGTCCGCCCGGCCGCCTGGGTCGACCTGAAGGATGTCGAATCGCCGAACGACGACCTGCGTTTCCGCGGCCACGCCGACGGCGCGGTCATCGTCGGCCGTGGCGAAGGCATCTTCTGGGGCAAGGGCGAGGCCTGGTTCACCTGCACCAGCAGCGGCCCGGGAAAGCACGGGCAGATCCTGCGCTACCGGCCCAGCCCCCACGAGGGGCAACCGGGCGAGGTCGAGGCGCCGGGCTCGATCGAGCTGTTCCTGGAATCGGTCGAGGACCGGGTGCTGGACTATCCCGACAACATCACCGTGGCCCCGAACGGCCATCTGCTGGTCTGCGAGGACCGCTATTCGGACGTGCTGCGCAACCACCTGCGCGGCGTCACGCCGGAGGGCAAGGTCTATGCGCTCGGCCGCAACGTCTACAAGGACAACGCCGAGCTGGCGGGGGTCTGTTTCTCGCCCGACGGCGGGACCCTGTTCGTCAACATCTACACGCCCGGCATCACCCTGGCCGTGACCGGCCCCTGGGGCGCGCTGAAGGGCTAGAAACAACGGGGATGCTCCCCCTTGTGGGAGCTGGCAGCCCGCAGGGCTGGCTGAGGGGGTCACAGGCGGTCCGGTCAGACCCTCTCCGTCTCCGCTTTGCGGAGACACCTCCCCCAGGGGGGAGGATCCGTCGGTCAGCCCACCGAAGGGGAGACAGGGCCTAGGTGCGACCGACGCGCCAGGCGAAGGCCGTGGCCGTCGCCAGCAGGATCGCGGCGCCCAGCTGGTGCAGGATGCCCAGCCACAGCGGCACGCCGGTCATCAGCGTCGCGACGCCGAGCACCGCCTGCATCAGCACCACGCCGCCCACTGCGAGACCAAGCATACGGGCCTCGGCGGCGAGGTAGCGGGCGCGCCAGGCCATGCCGGCGAGGGTCAGGGCGGCCGCCAGCAGCAGATAGGCGCCGATCCGGTGATGGAACTGCACCGAAGCCTGGTTGTGCGCCAGGGTCGCCCACAGGCCGTCGCCGGCGTAGTCCTTCGGAACCAGCGCGCCGTTCATCAGCGGCCAGTCATTGTAGATGAAGCCTGCGTGCGCCCCGGCGACCAGCGCGCCAAGCAGGCTCTGCACATAGGCCGCGCCGAGGAAGATCAGCGACCCGGCCCGCCAGCGCGTCGGGTTGGCCTGGCGCGACTGGCCGGCATCGGCGTCGAGCGCCGTCCAGACCAGCAGCACGAACAGCGCCAGCGCCAGGCCAAGATGCGTCGCCAGCCGCTCCGGCGCGACCGAGACCCGGCCGGCCAGGCCGCTGGCCACCATCCACCAGCCGACCACGGCCTGCATGGCCAGCAGGCCGAACATCCCGGCGCAGCGCCAGATCAGCCGCCTGGGGATCTGCCGCCGGACCAGGAACACCACCAGCGGGATGGCGAAGGCGGCCACCACCAGCCGGGCCAGCAGCCGGTGCGCCCACTCCCAGCCGTAGATCGACTTGAACTGCGCCAGGGTCATGCCGCGGTTGACCTGCTGGTACTGCGGGATCTTCTGGTACTTGGCGAACTCGTTGCCCCAGGCCTCTTCGCCCATCGGCGGCAGGGCGCCGGTGACCGGCTTCCACTCGGTGATCGACAGGCCCGAGCCGGTCAGGCGGGTCGCGCCCCCGACCACCACCATCGCCAGCACCAGCACGGCCACGGCCAGCAACCAGACAGCGACCGGACGGGACCGGTCGGAACGCAGAAACGAGGTCATGGTCAGCTATCTAGAAGGGTTTCACAGCCAGATAAGGGCGGCGATCCCTACGCCCCTCGCGCGATACCGTCCAGAGCGGTGACGTAGCGGTGCGGGCCTGTCATGCTGACCGCATGGGGACGCCGGGCCTGTTCGTTGTCGTGGTGATCGGCCTGCTCGCCGGGTCGATCGGCCGCGCCGTGCTGCTGGGACGCCCGTCGCGGTTCGCCGCGCTGCTGGCGGGCCTTGTCGGCGCGACCGCGGGACCGCCTGTGGCGGGTGCGTTCGGATATCCCGCAACGAACTTGTGGCAGATCGCGCTGGCGGCGCTGGCGGGCGCCGTGGTCCTGCTGCCCTTCACCCTGCTGCTGCGGCGCCGCTGAGCGCGGAACCTTGTCAGGCCGCCCCGCATTTCAGGCGACCGGGCTTTCAGGAGGAAACAGGCATGCACGGACTGAACTGGATCGTCATCATTGTCGCCGGCATCTTCGCCGGCTGGATCGCCGAGCGGCTGATGAACCGCAACCACGGCATCCTGACCAATCTCGTCGTCGGCCTGCTCGGCGCCTTCATCGGCAGCTGGCTCGCGGGCGCGTTCGGCTTCGCCTACACCGGCCTGCTGCCGAGCATCCTCGTGGCCGTCCTCGGCGCGGTGGTGCTGCTGTTCCTGCTGGGCCTCTTCAAACGCCGCTAGGTCTGGCATAGGACCCCGGCGGCCCATCCCGGCCGCCGGAGGTCCGCCATGAACCCGCGCATCAGGAAGCTCGTCGGCATGCTGGCCATGCTGATCTTCCTGTTCTTCTATGTTGTGCTGGCCGTGGCCATCGCCGCGCGCCTGCCGGACCACCCGGCGGTATCGATGCTGTATTTCGCGATCGTCGGCGTCGCCTGGGGCGTGCCGCTGTTTCCGCTGCTCAGCTGGATGAACCGGGAGCCAAAGCCGAAGGGCTGAGGCGGAAGGAGAAGATGGTCGGAGCGACAGGATTCGAACCTGCGACCCCTTGACCCCCAGTCAAGTGCGCTACCAGGCTGCGCCACGCTCCGACATCTTCTCTCGGCGATCGCGAACGACCGCCGTGGGGAGCGCCCTTATAGGGACCGCACCCCGGCGCGGCAACTCGAATTCAGCGGCCTTTCAACAGGCCGTCGAGACGGGCCTTGACCGCCTCCAGATCGGCGAGCGCGAAGCTCAGCCGGTCACGCGCCTCGCCGCCGATATCGGCGACCTCGTCAGCGCGGAAAATATCGTCCGAAGGGTCGGTCGCGGGGGTGCCCCCCCCCTCGCCGGCCGCGGCCAGCCGGCGGATGCCCTGGTCCTTGTGCAGCTTCTGCACGCCCTTGATGGTGTAGCCTTCATCGTGCAGCAGCGCGCGTACGCCACGCAGCACGGCGATGTCCTGTGGCCGGTAGAACCTGCGGCCGCCGGCCCGCTTCATCGGGCGGATGAACGAGAACTTGGTTTCCCAGAAACGCAGCACATGCTGGGGCACGCCCAGCTCCTCGGCTGCTTCCGAGATCGTGCGGAAGGCGTTGGGGCCCTTCGCCACCGGGGCCGTCAGTCGCTCAGCGCGCGGTCGATCCGCGCCTTCATGACCTGCGAGGCGCGGAAACCGATCACCCGGCGGGGTTCGATTTCGGCCGGCTCGCCGGTCTTGGGATTGCGGCCCATGCGGGCGCTCTTGGCGCGCACCTGGAACACGCCGAAGCCGGACAGTTTCACGGTTTCGCCGCGCTCGAGCGCCTCGGCGACCAGGTCGAGCGTGCGCTCCACCAGTCCACCGCAATCCTGACGGGTCAGGCCCACTTCCTCGTGGACCGCTTCCGTCAACTCCGCTCGCGTGAGGGTTTCGCCCTTCATGCCCCGCTCCCAGACCCTTAAGTCTATCGGTGCATGAGCCGATTGGTCCGTCAAGTCAAAGGGTTCCCGCCGGTTCCCGATTCTCCGGACTAGAGCCGGATGACGCAGGCGCCCCAGGTCAGGCCGCCGCCCATGGCCTCGATCAGCAGCAGGTCGCCCTTCTTGATCCGGCCGTCGGCCATGCCGTGGGCCCAGGCCAGCGGGATCGAGGCGGCCGAGGTGTTGGCGTGCTCGCCCACGGTCTGGATGACCTTGTGCTCGTCGATGCCCAGGCGATGGGCGACGCCCTTGAGAATCCGCTCGTTGGCCTGGTGCGGGATGAACCAGTCGACGTCCGACACGGCCACGCCGGCCTGGGCGGCGGCGGCGACGACGGCCTCGGAGATATTGACGACGGCGTGCTTGAACACCTGGTTGCCCTGCATGCGCAGCTTGCCGACGGTGCCGGTCGTGGACGGGCCGCCATCAACGAAAAGCAGGTCCTGCTTGGTCCCGTCGCAGCGCAGGGCGAAGCCCAGCAGGCCGCGGTCCTCGGTGGTCCCCTGCCCTTCGCCCGGCTCTACCACCACGGCCCCGGCCCCGTCGCCGAACAGCACGCAGGTGCCGCGGTCGGTCCAGTCCATCAGCCGGGTCATGGTCTCGGCGCCGATGACCAGCGCGCACTTCGAATGGCCGCGGCCGACGAAACCGTCGGCCACCGTCAGGGCGTAGACGAAGCCCGAGCAGACGGCCTGGACGTCGAAGGCGATGCCGACCGGGCAGCCCAGCTTGCGTTGCACGATGGCCGCCGTGGCCGGAAAGGTCAGGTCGGCCGTGGTGGTCGCCACGATGATCAGGTCGACATCGGCCGCCGTGCGGCCGGCCGCCGCGAGCGCCTTCTTCGCCGCCTCGACCGCCAGATCGGAAACCGCCTGGTCCTCGGACGCGCGATGGCGCTGGCGAATGCCCGTCCGCTCCCGGACCCATTCGTCGTTCGTATCGACGATCTTCGACAGATCATCATTGGTCACGACAGTCTCGGGCAGATAACCGCCCACGCCGGTCACGACGCTGCGCAGAACACTCACTCGGCGACTCCCCCGGCCTCGGCCGTGGCTGTGGTTTCAGACAGCGTGGCGGTCAGACGCCGCATGTTGCGATCGATTTCGGCGGCGAAGTCGCTGCGCGCCAGATCGGCCGCGACCCTGATGGCGCTGGCGAAGCTTTTGGCGTCGGCGCTGCCGTGGCTCTTCACCACGATGCCGTTCAGGCCCAGCAGCGGACCGCCGTTGACCGCGCCCGGATCCATCCGTTTGCGCATCCGGCCGAGCCCGCCCGAGGCGAACAACGCGCCGAGCAGCTCCAGGGGTCCGGAGGTGAAGGTCGACTTCAGTTCACTGGCGAAGAATCGCGCCAGCCCCTCGGCCGTCTTCAGGGCGATGTTGCCGGTGAAGCCGTCGGTGACGATCACATCGACGGTGCCCTTGGCGATGTCGTTGCCCTCGACGAAGCCGCGATAGTCGAGATCCAGGGTGGTGGCGCGCAACAGGGTGTTGGCCCCCCGCACCTCGTCATGGCCCTTTTCCTCTTCCGAGCCGACGTTGAGCACCCCGACAGTCGGGCGAACGGAGCCGTGCACCGCGTGGTGGAAGGCCGCGCCCATGATGGCGAACTCGACCAGCTGCTCGGCGTCACATTCGACGTTGGCGCCGACGTCGAGCACGGCGGTGACGCCGTTCATCGTCGGCCAGCTGGCGACGATGGCCGGGCGCGAGACGCCGGCGGCCATGCGCAGCACCAGCTTGGAAATCGCCATCAGCGCGCCGGTGTTGCCGGCGGACACGGCGGCCTTCGCGTCGCCGGTCTTCACCGATTCGATGGCGTTCCAGACGCTGGAGCCCTTGCCGCGGCGCATGGCCTGGGCGGGCTTCTCGTCCATCGAGATGGCCTTGTCGGTGTGGCGCACCGTGCTGACGGCCCTCGCCGCCGGCAGTTTCGCCAGCTCGGCGTTGATCCGCGCCTCGTCGCCATGCAGCACGAACCGCAGATCGGGATGGGCCCGGGCGGCGATGTCGACGGCGGGAACGACGACGGCGGGACCGTGGTCGCCGCCCATGGCGTCAATGGAAATGACGATGTCTTGGGACAATGGCCAGTCGCGATTCCGTTGCAGGCCCCGGATCGGGGCGAAGCGGCCGGAACTTACCCCCGCACGGCGGCGATGCAAGCCCGGCCTCCAAACGCCCTATTCGGGCGCGTCGTCCTTCCGGAGCATCCGCAGCGCCGCGAACGGCGACAGATCGGTGTCATCCTTCGGCGCGAGGAACTCCGCCCCCGGCTTGCGCGGGAACGGATCCAGCTCCAGCGCCAGATGTTCGACCACATAGCCGCCCAGGTCGATGTCCTCGCCCTCGAGCACGTCCGGGGGGTCATCGGCGTCGAGATCGAGCTCGACCTCCTCGACCGGCTCCTGCGGCGCATTGGGGCTGTTGGGCGGCAAGACGCGGACGACGAAGTCCGCCTCGGCGGTTTCCTCGAACGGTTCGGCCGTCACGCTGCAGGTCTGGGTGATGTCGGCCGTAAAGCTGCCCTCGATCTCGGCGCCGTCCATCCACGGGCGGACGGTGAGGTCGGCCTTCAGCGAATCGATGGCCACCAGGCCGAGCAGCCGGGCGATGGCCGCGCGGGCTTTCGCATCGGCCTCGAGCGTGCGCTTCACCGGTCCACGGCTCACCTCGCCGAACCGGACCACCTCGCGCCAGGGCGATTCGCCGATCATCACAGTGTCTCCCAGTGCGGTTCGCCCGTCAGAAGGGCCTCAACGGATTGCCGCGACAGGGCGTCGCGGGTCCGGATCACATAGTCCGCCAGCGCCCCGGCGGCTTCGACGCGGTCTTCCAGCACGGTGCGGGTCAGCAGGTCCGTCAGGGCCGCCGCGTCAGGCAGACCGGCGACAGCTTCCTCATAGGCCTTCAGCCGGCCATAGAAGGCCTGGCCGAGCTTCTTGACCCGCTTGGCCACCGACAGGTCGCCCACGCCCAGCTCGCGAAAGGCGTCGTCGAGCCCTTTCACGTAGCGATCGAACAGCAGCTGACGCGCCTCGCCGGCCAGGCCGGTCTCGCCCTTGAGCCGCTCGACCAGCAGGATGACATGCAGGCTGTAGAGCTCGAACCGCCCCTCCCGCGTGTCCGCCACGCCGCCGCGCGTATAGAAATCGGGCCTGCGCGCCTGCCCAGCGGCGGCGGCATAGAGCGCCTCGCCGGCCAGTCTGGCGGGGTTGGGCCGGAACAGCCGCTGCAGCATCGTTGATCTCGCCTCGATTTCGCCGCCAGGTCAGCCTAACGCGGGCATTGAACTAAGCCCCCGCGGGCGATAGGTCAAAGAGCTGCGCCACGCGCGCGCACCGGGAGCCGATATGTTTCGTAAAGCCGCCCTCGCCGCCGCCTCCGTCATCGTCCTCGCGACGACCGGCGGCTGCATGCCGATGACCAACTATTCCGGCTTCCAGGCCATCGAGGTCAATCCCGCCGACATCAAGTCCGGCGAGGACACCAAATCGACCGTGCTGGGCAAGCTGGGCTCGCCCTCGGCGACCTCGACCTTCGATCCCAACATCTGGTTCTACATGAGCCAGGTGACCGACCGGGTGGCCTTCTACCAGCCGCGGGTCGCCGCACGGAACGTCTTCGCCATCACCTTCGACAAGGCGACCGAGCAGGTCGTCTCGGTCAACGCCTACACCCTGCGCGACGGCAAGGTGTTCGCCTACAACAGCCGCGAGACGCCGACCCGTGGTCGCGAACTGAGCATCCTCGAGCAGCTGCTCGGCAACGTCGGCCGTGGCGGCATGCTGCCGCGCGACGACGCCGAGGGCCTTCCGGGCAACCGTCCGGGCGACCGCCAGTAGGCTCCGGCCGCTTCACCAGACGTCCAGACAACGAAAACGCCCCGGAGATCGCTCTCCGGGGCGTCGTCGTATCTGGATGGCTGTGACAGTCGGGGCAGGTCCGGAGACCCGCCCCTCTGGTCCTAACCGTGGGCCAGGACGGCCAGCAGCAGCAGGGCCACGATGTTCGCGATCTTGATCATCGGGTTCACGGCCGGGCCGGAGGTGTCCTTGTAGGGGTCGCCGACGGTGTCGCCGGTCACGGCGGCCTTGTGGGCTTCAGAGCCCTTGCCGTGCGTGACGCCGTCGCTGTCGGTGAAGCCTTCTTCGATCACCTTCTTGGCGTTGTCCCAGGCGCCGCCGCCCGAGGTCATCGAGATGGCCACGAACAGGCCGGTGACGATGACGCCCATCAGCATGGCGCCGAGGCTGGCGAAGGCGTTGACCTTGCCCGCGATGGCGTTGATCACGAAGAACAGGACCACCGGGGACGCGACCGGCAGCAGGGACGGGACGATCATTTCCCGGATCGCGGCCTTGGTCAGGATGTCGACGGCCTTGCCGTACTCGGGCTTGACCTCGCCGGTCATGATGCCGGGGTTCTCGCGGAACTGGCGACGAACCTCGACCACCACTTCCTGGGCGGCGCGACCGACGGCGGTCATCGACATGCCGCCGAACAGGAACGGCAGCAGGCCGCCGAACAGCAGGCCGACCACGACGTAGGGGTTGGACAGGTCGAAGGTCACCGCGCCCAGGCCGTCGAAGAACGACCCCGGCAGGGCTTCCGCCGTGAAGAACTTCAGGTCTTCGGTATAGGCGGCGAACAGCACCAGGGCGCCGAGGCCGGCCGAACCGATGGCGTAGCCCTTGGTGACGGCCTTGGTGGTGTTGCCCACGGCGTCGAGCGCGTCGGTGGTGACACGCACTTCCGGGGGCAGGCCCGCCATTTCAGCGATGCCGCCGGCGTTGTCGGTGACCGGGCCGAAGGCGTCGAGGGCGACGATGAAGCCGGCCAGCGACAGCATCGAGGTCACGGCGATGGCGATGCCGAACAGGCCGGCGAGGCCGTAGGTGACGATGATGCCGCCGATGATCACGATCGCCGGGGCCGCGCAGGCCTCCAGCGACATGGCCAGACCCTGGATCACGTTGGTGCCGTGACCGGAGACCGACGCCTGGGCGACGGACTTCACCGGGCGGAAGCCGGTGCCGGTGTAGTACTCGGTGATGACCACGATCAGGGCGGTGATGACCAGGCCGCTGATGCCGCACCAGAACAGTTCCATGGCGCCGTAGGTCTTGGGCTCGCCGCCGAAGGGCGTGAACTCGATCGGGGCGGTCACGAAGTGCGGGAACAGGAAGTACAGGGCGATCGCCGACAGCACGCCGGTGACGATCAGGCCCTG
>CANJYY010000005.1 GCA_947479185.1 Caulobacteraceae bacterium | reverse complement strand
GCCGCCGCGCTGGCGACGGCCGGCAAGCTGATCGCCGTGGCCGGCGGCGGCGACACGGTCTCGGCCCTCAATCACGCGGGCGTGGCCGACGAGATGACCTTCGTCTCCACGGCCGGCGGGGCGTTCCTCGAATGGATGGAGGGCAAGCCCCTCCCGGGCGTCGAGGCGCTGGCGGTCTGACCTTCCTCCCCGCTCGCGGGGAGGGGGACCATGCGGAGCATGGTGGTGGGGCAGCGCCGGCGGTGGACGATTGATTGCCGTGCACTGCGCCTGATCCTGACGCGCCCGCGCCGCCCCTCCGACCCGGCTCCGCCGGGCCACCTCCCCGTGAACGGGGAGGATTAGGGCCCTCCAGCGGGCTGACGTTTCCGTGAACCGATGCTAAGAGCCTCGGAAAATCAGAACACAGCGCAAGAGAGTCCGACCGTGGCCCGTATCACCCTCCGACAGCTTCTCGACCACGCCGCCGAGCACGACTACGCCGTGCCCGCGTTCAACATCAACAACATGGAACAGGGTCTGGCGATCATGGAGGCGGCCGAGGCCGTCGACGCGCCGGTGATCATCCAGGCGTCGCGCGGCGCGCGCAGCTACGCCAACGACATCATGCTGGCCCGCCTGATCGACGCCCTTGTCGAGATCTATCCGAACATCCCGGTCTGCATGCACCAGGACCACGGCAACGGCCCGGCCACCTGCGCCACCGCCATCCAGTACGGCTTCACCAGCGTGATGATGGACGGCTCGCTGGAAGAGGACGCCAAGACCCCCGCCAGCTATGACTACAACGTCGACGTCACCCGCCGGGTGGTCGAGATGGCCCACAGCTGCGGCGTGTCGGTCGAGGGCGAGATCGGCGTGCTGGGCTCGCTGGAGACCGGCATGGGCGAGGCCGAGGACGGCCACGGCTTCGAGGGCAAGCTCGACCACTCGGCCCTGCTGACCGACCCGGACCAGGCGGCCGACTTCGTCGCCGCGACCCACGTCGACGCCCTGGCCATCGCCATGGGCACCAGTCACGGCGCCTACAAGTTCACCCGCAAGCCGGATGGCGACATCCTGGCGATGAACGTCATCGAGGCGGTGCACAGGCGCCTGCCCAACACCCACCTGGTGATGCACGGCTCGTCCAGCGTCCCGCAGGACCTGCAGGACATCATCAACGAGTTCGGCGGCGAGATGCCCCAGACCTGGGGCGTGCCGGTCGAGGAGATCCAGCGCGGCATCAAGCTCGGCGTGCGCAAGATCAACGTCGACACCGACAACCGCATGGCCATGACCGGCGCCATCCGGAAGGTGCTGATGCAGAAGAAGGGCGAGTTCGATCCGCGCGCCTATCTCAAGCCCGCCAAGGAAGCCATGCGCGCCGTCTGCCAGGCCCGCTTCGAACAGTTCGGCGCCGCCGGCTGGGCCGGCAAGATCAAGCCGATCAGCACCGCCGCCATGGCCAAACGCTACCTGACCGGCGAACTGAACCCCAAGATCGGCGTCAGCAAGGTCGCCGCGGAGTAGGCGGCTACCAGAGCCGCTTCACCCCAAACCCGTCGAACAGGCGCTCGTTCGAGACGAGCGTCAGGTTCTCGCTCAGGGCCTGGGCGATCAGCAGGCGGTCGAACGGGTCCTTGTGACTGTCGGAGAGACCGCCCGCGACGAGCGCGTGCTCAAGCGTCAGCGGCAGCGGCTTGAAGTCCTGCGCGTCCAGAAACGCCTCGAACGACCGGTCCAGCCGCGCCGCCTCCGGCAGCTTGCCCAGCCGCACCTTGGTGGCGATCTCGAAGGCCGAGACCGCGCTGACGTGGACCGGCTCGCGGTAGTCTCTGATCGCCGTCCGCGCCGGCGCCGAGAGGCGTGGCGAATCGAGGAACCACCAGATCAGGGCGTGGGTATCGAGCAGCAGGTTCAATCGCCGTCACCGTCCCAGAGCGCCTGTTCCCCGGCGGGGAGCGGATCGAAGAAGCTGTCGTCCCACTCAAAACGCCCCTTCCAGGCGCCGGGCGTGCGCGGCGACCGCTCGGCGGATTCAGGTCTGGCGATGGGTATCAGTCGCACCGACGGCGCCTTGCCGCGCGCGATGATGACCTCTTCGCCGGCTTCCGCCTGGGCGAGCAGCTTCGACAGCTGCGTCTTGGCCTGATGAACCGTGTAGATCATGCCGCTTAGCTAAGCACATTAGCTAAGCGGCCTCAACCTGGGCCCCGGGGCTACCAGCCGCCGTAGACCGGGCTGTAGCGGGCCTTCAGGCGGCCCAGGTCGCGGTCGGCCATGTCGCGAAGGTCGATGGCCTGGCGGCGGTCCTCGCCGGCGCTGTAGCGGTCGTCGCGCAGCGTCTTGAGCCGTTCGCGCAGGGCCTTCTTCTCGTCGTTGGACACGGCCGGATCGGCGATGCGTGCCTCGGCCTCGCGCATCTGGCGCTCGATGTCGTTCCACCGGTTGTCAGCGTCGTTGATCGCCGACTGGGCCCGGTCGTAGCGCTGCTGCGCGTCCCAGACGACGCGGCCGTCGTTGAAGCCGCCGAGGAACGGTCCCTCCAGCGAGGCGGGGCAGACGCCGCCGTAGCTGCCGCCCGTGCGTCCGACCTGGAAGCCTCGACCCGGCTGGCAATAGACGGTCAGGCCGCGCGCCCGGCCGGTCATGTAGACGGCCTGCTCGGGCACGACGCCGTGCTTCTCGCAGGCCTTCACATGGTCGCCGAAGCGGCCCGTGCCGTAGCCGTTGGCGCCGTCGCTGTAGCCGATGCCGGACCAGTCGCCGGTCAGGCACTGTTCCTCGCTGAGGCTGGCGCAGCTGCCGGCCAGGAGGCCGCAGCCGGCGATGACCGTGAAGAGGGCGAGTTTGCGCATGTCCTGATCCCCGAACAGTGTTCACGGGACCGTGTTCCCGTGCGCGAGTCTTGGCAAGTGAAGAACACGTGCAATCCCGCGGGCCGCCCGCAGGCGGCGGCTTCATCCCTCGATGTCGGCGCCCTTCATCTCCCGGACGAACAGCAGGCCGACCACCGCGGTCACCGCAGCGACCACCACGGGGTACCAGAGGCCGTAGTAGATATCGCCCGTGGCCGCGACCATGGCGAAGGCGGTGGTCGGCAGGAAGCCGCCGAACCAGCCGTTGCCGATGTGGTAGGGCAGGCTCATCGAGGTGTAGCGGATCCTGGCCGGGAACATCTCCACAAGGGCCGCGGCGATCGGGCCATAGACCATGGTCACCAGCAGGATCAGGGCGAACAGCACGGCGACCACCTTCGGCTTGTCGACGCGGGCGCTGTCGGCCTTCTCCGGGTAGCCGGCGGCGTGCAGTTTCGCGCCCAGCGCTTTGCGCCAGGCCGTCTGTTCGGCCGTGAAGGCCTTGGTCGCCATGCCCGCGCCCTCGAACGCCGGGAAAGAGGTCCCGCCGATGTCGACGACCGCTGTCGCGCCGGGCAGGGCCGGCCGGTTGGCGTAGGATACGCCGGCCGAGGCCAGGGCCGACTTGGCGATGTCGCAGGACGAGCGAAACGCGGTCTTGCCCACCGGGTCGAACTGGAAGGCGCAGGCCGCAGGGTCGGCGATGACGGTCACCGGCGCCGAGACGGTCGCCGCCGCCAGCGCGGGATTGGCCGCCACGGTCAGGGTCCTGAACAGCGGGAAGAAGGTCAGGGCGGCGATCAGGCAGCCAGCGAGGATGATCGGCTTGCGGCCGATCCGGTCGCTCAGCCAGCCGAACAGGATGAAGAACGGCGTGCCCAGCAGCAGGGCGATGGCCACTAGGGTATTGGTCAGGGCGCCGTCGACCTTGAGCATCTTCTCGAGGAAGAACAGGGCGTAGAACTGGCCGGTGTACCAGACCACCGCCTGGCCGGCGGTCAGGCCGACCAGCGCCAGCAGCACCAGCTTCAGGTTCGGCCAGCGGGCGAAGGACTCGGTCAGCGGCGCGGTCGCCCCCTTGCCCTCGTCGATCATCCTCTGGAACACCGGGCTTTCGTGCAGCCGCAGCCGGATCCACAGCGACACCCCCAGCAGCAGGATCGAGGCGAGGAACGGCACGCGCCAGCCCCAGGCGCCGAAAGCGTCCTCGCCGATGTTGGTCCTCACCAGCAGGATGACGATCAGCGACAGGAACAGGCCCAGGGTCGCGGTGGTCTGGATGAAGCTGGTGTAGAGGCCGCGCTTTCCGGGCGGGGCATGCTCGGCGACATAGGTGGCCGCGCCGCCGTACTCGCCGCCGAGCGCCATGCCCTGCACCAGCCGCATGACGATCAGCAGCACGGGGGCGGCCACGCCGATGGCCTCGTAGGACGGCAGCAGCCCGACCACGAAGGTCGACAGCCCCATCAGCAGCATGGTCACCAGGAAGGTGTTCTTGCGGCCCCACAGGTCGCCCAGCCGGCCGAACACCAGGGCGCCGAGCGGCCTGACCGCGAACCCGGCGGCGAACGCCAGCAGGGCGAAGATGTAACCGGTGGTCTCGTTGACGCCGCTGAAGAAGTGCTTGGTGATGAACCCGGCCAGAGAGCCGTACAGGTAGAAGTCATACCATTCGAAGATGGTCCCGACGGACGCCCCGCCGATGACCATGGCGTGGCTCTGCCTTGGCGTTTCCGTCGTCGCGCTCATCCCGTGTCCCCCCGGTTTGTCGGGAGGCTATCGCGGGAAGGGGGTCTGGCTCAATGCAGCGTGGGATTGGCGTGGTTGCGACGCCAGAGTTCGCCGGTCAGGACGTTGGCGAAGCCGATCCAGCCGACATACGGCGTGACCATGCCGGCGGCCGGAGCATCGACCTGCCGCGCGCGCCACGCGTAGGCGGCGGAGGTTCCGAGCGAGACCACCGCGGCCGTCAGCTGGCCGCCCAGCCGACGGGGCCCCAGCGCCATCCAGACCGCGTTGAGCGCCTGGACCACGCCCCACAGGGTCAGGGCCTGGGTACGGGCGGGGCTCGAGGGGGCGTTCCACACCCTCAGACCCGACAGGGTCAGGGCCAGGAACAGCGGCGGCCAGATCATGCCGAAGGCGACCTTGGGCGGCGAGAAGCCGGGCCGTTCCAGCCGGTCGTCGTCGGGCTTGATCTTCGGGTTCTCGGGGATCGGCGAATTGGCGCGGGCGATCAGGGCCGAGGCCAGCACCGCGCCGGCGGTCAGTCCGAGCCCGAGCAGCAGGTGACGCGTCGAACGGCCCCGGCTGTCGGCGATGTCATCAACGGCGTCCCGGGCGGCCTGGGCGAGCATGGCGGTCTCCTCACGTACCTGCGGGAAACCGGTTGGGACGGCATCGGGTTCCGCCGCCGCTAGCGGCGGGTGGCCCAGGCCAACCAGACCGCGATCAGCGCCAGGGCGATGGCGAAGGCGGCCCGCACCCGCGCGCCCTCGCCGTCGCTGAGCCGGGCGAGCAGGGGAGAGGCCCGCGCGGCGGCCAGAACGATCGCGCTGTGGATCGCCAGCGCCACCGCGATGTGGATCAGCCCAAGCCCCAGCGCCTGTCCCGCGAACGGCCGCGCCGGGTCGGTGAACCCCGGCAGCAGGGCGATGTAGAACACCGCCGCCTTGGGATTGAGGACGTTGGCCAGGAAGCCGCGCCAGGCCAGGCTATAGCGGGACGGCTCGACGGCGATGTCGCCCGGTCCGGTCGGCGTCTCGCCCCGCCAGGTGTCCCAGGCCAGCCACAAAAGGTACGCCACGCCCGCCCAGCGCAGCAGGCTGTAAAGCCAGGCGGCCCGGAGGATCACCTCGGTCAGGCCGAACACCGACAGCAACATGTAGAAGGCCAGGCCGGCCGTAACGCCCGCGATGGTGGCGAAGCCCGCCGGCCGCCCGAAGCGCCCGGCGACGATGGCCAGGTAGCCCATGTTCGGGCCGGGCGTCAGCTCGATGAGCAGGATGGCCAGCAGGAACGGCAGCAGATGGGCGGGGTCGGGCGTCACGGCGGCACCCCTAGCGCATGGGCTAGTGGCCGTCGCCCTCAAGTTCGCCGAGCGCGCTCTGCAGGTAGTTCTGTTCGCCGAGCGCCTTGACCAGCTTCAGCTGGGTCTCGAGGAAGTCGATGTGGTGCTCGGTGTCCTCGAGGATTTCCTTGAGCAGTTCGCGGCTGACGAAGTCGTTGGCCGCCTCGCACTGGTTGATCCCCGGCACGAGGGTCTCGCGACCGCCCAGCTCCACGGCCAGATCAGCGGCCAGGCATTCGGGCACGGTCTCGCCGATCTTCAGCTTGTTGAGGTCCTGCAGGTTGGGCAGGCCTTCGAGGAACAGGATGCGCTTGATCAGCATGTCGGCGTGTTTCATCTCGCCGATCGACTCGTCGTAGGTGATCTTGCCCAGCCGGGCGAAGCCCCAGTCCTGGTACATCCGCGCATGCAGGAAGTACTGGTTGACCGCCGTCAGCTCGTTGGTCAGCACCGCGTTCAGCAGCTTGATGATCGCCGGGTCGCCTCTCATGGCGCGCTCCTTCAGGTTCGAGTCGCCCCGACCCTGAACCGGCCCGGTCCGGGCCGCAACCTGTCCCGCGCAAACGTGTTCGACGTCACCAGCGGTTGGCCACTTCCTCCGCGAAGCCGAGCAGGTCGCGCACCTCCAGCCGCGTGCCGTCATCGAGGACCACATGGCCGGAATAGCGGCCGAACGTCTGGTGCTGGATCGAGCGGATCAGGCCGAACACATCGGTGGCCGAGGCCCGGTCGACGATCGGCTCGAAGGTCATCTCGAACCGGCCGTCGTTGCTGGTGAACCGCCACGGCGCGCCGTCGAAGGTCCCCTGCGGCAGGTGGAAGGTGACCTGGTCCAGCTTGTGGGCGCGACCGTCGAGGAAGACCATGTTCTCGCTGGCCGCGCCGGTGTCGCCGAAGCCGTGGCCGATGTTGAAGCCGAACGCCCGGCCCTCGTGCAGGCCGGAGGCCGAGCCCCAGTACCAGGTGTTGTCGTAGGTCCAGACGCCGCGACCCCAGTCGAGGATGCCGAAGGCCGACGCCGGCGCGAAGACATGCGTCTCGCCGCCGACCGTGACCGAGCCGGTCGCCGGCATGCAGTTGATTTTCTGGTTGTAGTAGAAGGCGCGCGGCGCGGCGGCGAACGGCGTGGCGATGACCATCCGGTCCATCGGCGGCTGGGCCAGCCACAGCTCGCCCTTGAGCCCCTGGCCGCCGGCAAAGTCCGGCATGTCGACGGTCAGGCGCCGGCCGCCCGGCTCATGGCGGAAGGCCATGGTCAGGCGCTCATGGGTCTGGACGACATCGCCGGCGTCAGCGCTTTCCGGCATCGCCATCCGGCCCATCGGCAGGGGGATCATCACGCCGTCCTGCAGGGCCTCGGCCTTGCGGAAGTCGAGCCAGTGGACGGCCAGCACGCCGAGGTAGTCATTGTCGGCCACCGTCAGGCACAGGCCGACGTCCTCATTCAGAACCGCGTAGTAGTCCCATTCCTTGGTGCGCAGCGGGCGGGCCTTGATGGCGGCGCGGCGATAGCGGCGGACCTCCGCCGTGGCGAAGCCGGGCTCGGCCAGTCTGCCCTGCCCATCGAGCAGATCGCCGGATCCCATTTCGTGCTGCACAGGCGTCGCTCCCCCGAAACGTGTTCGCGACAGTCCTAGCGAGCCCTGAGGGGGAACGTCGAGGCCGCTATTCGGCGGCGTAGCGCAGGGCGTCGCGGGACTGGTCGATCATCTCGCGCATCTCGCAGACGCAGCGGGCGCACTGGACCTTGCAGTCATGGGCGCGGAACACGTCGGCGGGGCGCGTCGCGCCGGCCTCGATGGCCGCGCGCACCTGACGTTCGCGGATGCCGTTGCAGTTGCAGACGTACACGGGCAGGCCTCGACTTGAGAACGATCCGCATGTAGCGCCTCTCAATCGCCGTTGCAACGCATTTGCAATTAGAAAGCAGGGTTGTGCGACCGGATGCCGCTGCAACCCGGGTTGTATCCGCCGCGTTGCGGGCGTTGGGTATGGCCGTTCGACTGAGAGGGTGGGATGATGAGTTTCGACGCGGAACTGCTGGGCCGACTGCAGTTCGCCTTCACCATCGCCTTCCACATCATCTTCCCGAGCTTCACGATCGGCCTGGCCAGCTTCCTGGCGGTCCTCGAGGGGCTGTGGCTCCTCAGCGGGCGCGAGGCGTTCCGCAACCTCTACCTCTTCTGGATCAAGATCTTCGCCCTCAGCTTCGGCATGGGCGTCGTGTCGGGCGTGGTGATGAGCTACGAGATCGGCACCAACTGGTCGGTGTTTTCCCGCGTCGCGTCGCCGGTCATCGGGCCCCTGCTGGCCTTCGAGGTGCTGACCGCCTTCTTCCTCGAGGCCAGTTTCCTGGGCGTGATGCTGTTCGGCTGGAAGCGGGTGGGGCCACGCCTGCATTTCCTCGCCACGGTGCTGGTCGCCCTGGGCACGCTGACGTCGGCCTTCTGGATCATCTCGGCCAACAGCTGGATGCAGCATCCGACCGGCTTCACCACCCTGCCTGATGGCAGCCTGCTGGCGACCGACTGGATGCAGGTGATCTTCTCGCCGACCTTCCCCTCGCGTCTGGCCCACATGAGCCTCGCAGCCTACCTGACCACGGCCCTGGTGGTCGGCGCGGCCAGCGCCTGGACCCTGCTGAAGGACCGCAGCCAGCCCGAGTCGCGCCTGGCCCTGCGCATGGCCATCGGCATGTTCGCCATCGTCGCGCCGCTGCAGCTGCTGGCCGGGCACGAGTCCGGCAAGGTCGTGCTGGAACACCAGCCGCTCAAGACGGCGGCCATCGAGGCTTACTGGGAGAGCGCGCCGAACCAGCCGCAGAGCCTGATCGGCCTGCCGGACCGGAGCGCCGCCAAGACCCACTTCGAACTGGCCATTCCCGGCATCGGCAATGTGGTCCAGGGCGTGCCCAGGGACCGGGTCCTGCAAGGACTGGATGCCTTCCCGCGCGACGACTGGCCGGTCGTGGGTCTGGTCTACTGGGCGTTCCGGATCATGGTCGGCCTGGGTCTGGCGATGATCGGGCTCGGCGTCTGGGGCGTGGTGCTGATCGCGCGCAAGCGCCTGGAGGACTCGACCTGGTTCCTGCGCGCGGCGGTGGCCATGGGCCCGGCCGGATTCGTCGCGGTGATCGCCGGCTGGATCGTCGCCGAGGTCGGTCGCCAGCCCTGGACCATCTATGGCGTGCTGCGCACCGCGGACTCGGCCTCGCCCGTCGGGGCCGGCCAGGTCTCTGCCTCGCTGCTGGCCTTCATCGTCATCTACGCCATCGTCTTCAGCGCCGGTGCGATCTACATCCTCCGCCTGATCGCCAAGGGGCCGGCGCTCGAGACCGAGGCGCCGCCGGACGCCGAGGGCCGCGCGCCCGGCACGCCGCTGGCGGCCGTTCCCCCCGAGCCGGAGGCCTGAGATGACCCTCGACCTTCCCCTCATCTGGGCCGGGCTGCTGGCCGTGGCCGTGCTGCTGTACGTGCTGCTCGACGGCTTTGACCTCGGCGTCGGCATCCTGTTCCCGTTCGCTCGCTCGCCGAAGGACCGGGACGTGATGATGGACAGCATCGCGCCGGTCTGGGACGGCAACGAGACTTGGCTGGTGCTGGGCGGCGGCGGTCTGTTCGCGGCCTTTCCGCTGGCCTACAGCATCCTCGCGCCGGCGCTCTACCTGCCGCTGATCCTGATGCTGCTGGCCCTGATCCTGCGCGGCGTGGCGTTCGAGTTCCGCCTGCACGGGCGCAAGCGGGGCAAGGCTTTCTGGACTGCAGCCTTCGCTGGCGGCTCGCTGATGGCCACCCTTGCCCAGGGTCTGGTGCTCGGCGGTTTCATCCAGGGCGTGACGGTGAAGGACGGCCAGTTCGCCGGCCAGCCGTTCGACTGGCTGACACCCTACAGCCTCCTGGTCGCGCTGGGCCTCGTCGCCGGGTATGCCCTGCTCGGGGCCGGCTGGCTGATCTGGAAGACGAAGGATGACCTGCACGGCGACGCCCGGCGCTGGGCGGCGATCGCCGGCGGCGCGACGGCGGTTCTGCTGGCCGCGGTCAGCCTCGCGACCCTCATCGTCCACCCGCGCATCGCGGCCCGCTGGGGCTTCGAGAACGGCCACTTCACGATCGACATGCTGCCCTTCCTGCCGATCCCGATCCTCGGGGCGGCCGGCCTGCTGATCGTCGCCGAAGGCCTGCGCCGCAAGGAGCACGGCATGCCCTACGCCGGCGCGGCGCTGGTCTTCCTGTCCGGCTATCTCGGACTGGCGGTCGGCTTCTTCCCGGCCATCGTGCCCTACGACATCGACTTCCGGCAGGCGGCCAACGCCGACAACGCGCTGGCGTTGATGCTCGTCGGAGTCGGGATCATGCTGCCGCTGATCCTTGGCTACACGGCCTGGGTCTACTGGCTGTTCCGCGGAAAGGTCGGCGACGGTGAAGGTTACCATTGAGCCCCCGCCCGGCGAGGGCGAGCCCCTGGCCCCGCTGCACCGCCGGCTTGGCTGGTTCATCGGCCTGGCCCTGGCCTCGGCTGCGGCGACGGCGGTCGTCGCCTATGCCCTGAGGGCCCTGCTGGTGTAGGGACGATCCCATGACCGCTGATTGCCGCCTCTATCTGATCACCCCGCCGGGCCTCGATGACCTGGCCGCCTTCGCCCACACCCTGGCGGCGACGCTGGACGCCGGCGACGTCGCGGCCCTGCAGATCCGCCTCAAGGACGCGCCGGACGAGGTCATCGCCGCCGCCGTCGAGGTGCTGGGCGTCATCGCCCGGTCGCGCGACGTGGCCGTGATCCTCAATGACCGGCCCGACCTGGCGGCGAAGTTCGACTGCGACGGCGTGCATGTCGGCCAGGACGACATGAGTTGCACCGAGGCCCGCCGGATCATGGGCAAGGACCGCATGGTCGGCGTGACCTGTCATGACAGCCGCCACCTTGCGATGGAAGCCGCCGAGGCCGGCGCCGACTATGTCGCCTTCGGGGCCTTCTTCCCGACCACCACCAAGGACGCCCCGACCACCGCCGATCCGGAGATCCTGGCGATCTGGCAGGAGACCATGTCGATCCCCTGCGTCGCCATCGGCGGGATCACGGCCGCCAACGCGGCCGGCCTGGTGACGGCGGGCGCGGACTTCATCGCCGTCAGCGCGGGGGTGTGGGCTCATCCGGATGGCCCGGCCGCCGCTGTGAAGGCGCTCAACGCCGCCATCGCTGAAGGTCTGGCGGCGCGGGGGTAGGGTGCGTGGTTCGACATGCGCTCTTCGAGCGCTGCTCACCATGACATGCACCGGGGTACGGCATCCTGGGCAGCCGCGTAGCGGCGTGTCGAAGGACGCAAAGCGCGCCCGCCTTGCTATCCACCGGCCCCGCCGCTAGTTTCCGCCGCCCTTTCCCGACCCCCGCGCGGCGACCCGACTTCATGAAGATCAACGGCAACACCATCAAACCCGGCATGGTGCTCCAGCACGACGGGGGCCTGTGGGTCTGCGTGAAGGCCTCGCATGTGAAGCCCGGCAAGGGCGGCGCCTTCGCCCAGGTCGAGATGAAGAACCTGATCGACGGTCGCAAAACCAACGAACGCTTCCGCTCGGACGACAAGGTCGAGCGCGTGACCCTCGACCAGCGCGACAACACCTTCCTCTACGCCGAGGGCGAGATGCTGGTGTTCATGGACGCGGAAAACTACGAGCAGATCAGCCTGCACGAGGACTTCGTCGGCGAGGACCAGGTCCGCTTCCTGCAGGACGGCATGAAGGTGAAGGTCGAGTTCCACGAGGAACGCCCGATCAGCATCTCGCTGCCCGAACACGTTGTCCTGACCATCGTCGAGGCCGACGCCACGACCAACGGCCAGACCGCCTCATCCTCCTACAAGCCCGCCAAGGCCGACAACGGCATGCGCATCCTGATCCCGCCCTATATGGAAGCGGGCGAGCGCGTGCTGGTCTCGACCGAAACCGGCGAATACCTGCGCAGGGCCGACTGACGTGTCCACAGCTTCCGCACTTCTGACTGTCATGATCGACGCCGCCCGCAAGGCGGCCAAGGGCCTGGCCCGCGACTTCGGCGAACTGGGCGAGCTCCAGGTTTCGAAGAAGGGCGCCGGGGACTTCGTCACCGCCGCCGACATCAAGGCCGAACAGGCGTTGTTCGAGGCCCTGTCGAAGGCCCGTCCCGGCTACAGCTTCCTCGGCGAGGAGCGGGGCCTGATCGAGGGCACCGACAAGACCCACCGCTGGATCGTCGACCCTCTCGACGGCACCACCAACTTCATGCACGCCATCCCGCACTTCGCGGTCAACATCGCGCTCGAGCGCGAGGGCCAGATCGTCGCGGCGGTGACCTACAACCCGATCACCCACGACACCTTCTGGGCCGAAAAGGGCAAGGGCGCCTGGCTCGGCAACGAGAAGCGCCTGCGCGTGGCGGCCCGCACCCGGATGGACGAGAGCCTGCTGGGCACCGGCGTGCCGTTCATCGGCCGCCCGGGCCACGGCCAGTTCCTGAAGGAGCTGCACCAGATCAGCCAGCGCGTCTCCGGCGTGCGCCGCTTCGGCGCCGCAGCCCTTGACCTCGCCTGGGTGGCCGCCGGCCGCCTGGACGGCTTCTGGGAGCGCAACCTGAGCCCCTGGGACGTGGCGGCGGGTCTGCTGCTGGTCACTGAAGCGGGCGGCAAGGTCACCGACCTCGACGGCGCCGACTATCGCGTCGAGCGCGGCGACATCTGCGCGGCCAACCTCGAACTGCACCCGCTGATCCTCGAGCGGCTCCAGGCGGCCGGCTAGACAGGGTTCAGGATACGGCGACCAGCCGGTCCCCCTCCAGCCGCGAGAGTTCCCCGTTGTGGATGTCGAAGCGGAAGCCGTGAAGCGCGAGATCGCCGGCGCGCACCGCGCTGCTGATCCAGGGAAACGTCCTTAGATTCTTCAGCGAGAGGCCGACGATGGCGGCTTCGAGGTGGATGAGCGCGTCCTTCGGCGGCTTCGGTTCGGGAATCGGCCACAGAACCGGTTCGGCGATCTCCATCCATCGCGCGACGAAGTCCCGCGCTTCCGGCGGCGCGCCTTCGACCATCGCCTGAACGCCGCCGCATTGCGCGTGGGCGAGCACGACGATGCGGGACACCTTCAGCACCCGAACACCGAATTCCAGCGCCGCGCTGGTGCCGTGATAGCCCATGTCCGGCTCATAGGGCGGGACCAGCGCCGCGACGTTTCGGATGACAAACAATTCGCCTGGTCCCGCCCCGAACACGGTCTGTGGATCGACGCGCGAATCCGAGCAGGCGATGACCAGGGTCTCTGGCCGTTGTCCCCGGGTCGCCAGGGCTTCGTAGCGGGCGCGTTGCTCTGGCCAGACGGCGGCGCGGAATCGGCGGTAGCCGTCAAGGAGCGGTTTCATGTCTTGCATCAATCAAAGATGTCGAACAGGTCGAAGCCGCGCTTCTTGCGGCGGCGATGGTCGTCGTCGTGGTCGTGATCGCGCCGGTAGCGCGGATCATCGTGACGATCCTGCGTGCGATAGCCCGGTTCGGGCGCGCGATAGCCGGGGTCCGGCGCGCGCGGCGGGGCGGGCCGGGCGTCGATGTCGACCGCGCGGCTGCCTTCCATCAACTTCTCCAGTTCACCCCGGTCCAGCCAGACGCCCCGGCAGGTCGGGCAGAAGTCGAACTCCACGCCCGATCGGCTGACCGATTGCATGGCGGCGTTGTCGTTGGGGCAGACGATCAGGGGCATCACTTATCTCCGGTTACTGAGGGGGCGGGTTGCGGCGCGCGGGTGCGCCAGAGCGAGTAGAGGACGCCGCTCGCGAGGATCGCGAAGGTGATGGCGAGCGACCATTCGGCCGGGAATTTGCCCAGGCCGAGCAGGTCGGCGACGAAGATCTTCGAGCCGATGAACACCAGCAGCAAGGCCAGGGCCTGCTTGAGATAGGCGAAGCGGTGCAGCACCGCCGCCAGCGCGAAATACAGCGCCCTCAGGCCCAGGATGGCGAAGATGTTCGAGGTGTAGACGATGTAGGGGTCGGTGGTGATGGCGAAGATCGCCGGGACCGAGTCCACCGCGAAGATGACGTCGGCGATCTCGATCATGATCAGGGCGAGAAACAGCGGCGTGACCCAGAGGACGGCCTTGCCACCGCCCGATCCGGGGCGCCGCACGAAGAACCGTTCCCCCACCAGCTGGTCGGTGACCCGAAACCGTTGACGCATCCATTTGAGCAGCGGATTCGCCGCCAGATCCGTCTCCTTGCCGCCGGGCCAGAGCATCTTGATTCCGGTCGCCACCAGGAAGGCGGCGAAGAGGTAGAGCAGCCAGGCGAACTCGCTGACCAGGGTCGCGCCGACGCCGATCATGATCGCGCGAAGGACAATGACGCCTAGAATGCCCCAGAACAGGACCCTGTGTTGCAGGTCCCGTGGAATGGCGAAGAAGCCGAAGATCAGGGCGATGACGAACACGTTGTCCATCGCCAGACTCTTTTCGACGATGAAGCCGGTGACGTACTCGACGCCGGCCTGATGGCCGAGCTGAGACCAGACGAAGCCGCCGAACGCCAGCCCGATGGCAATGTAGCCCGCCGACATCACCAGACTCTCGCGGACGCCAATGTCGCGGCTTCCGCGATGCAGAACGCCAAGGTCGAGCGCCAGCAGCAAGGCGACCACGCCCATGAAGGCCAGCCACATCCAGAGCGGCTGCCCCAGCATGATATTGAACAGAAAATCCAAGTCGCCCTCCCGTCGTGTGATGGGTGGCGCGGCGCCGCCGGTCGTGGAAACGCTCCTGGACCCGGCATCGAGCTCACCCGATGCGGTCCGACATCACGCGCTTTCGCTGCGTCAGAGGGGCCCGGCCCGCGCCGTGGAGATAGGGGCGGCTTCACCGACCGGCAAGGGGCGCCCCGCGCGGAAATTAAAGCCTGTCCGCGGTGTCTTGACGAACCCGTCACAGGACGCGGCTAATCGGCCCCCATGACCCTTACCCGACGCTCCCTCGCCGCCGCGAGTCTCGCCATGGCCGCCAGCCCCGCCTTCGCCCGTCCGCACCGGCCGCGGCCCATCGTCATCGGCCATCGCGGCGCCAGCGGCGAGCGGCCTGAGCACACACCGATGGCCTATCGGCTGGCGATCGCCCAGGGCGCGGACTTCATCGAGCCGGACCTGTGCATCACGAAGGACGGCCATCTGGTCGCCCGGCACGAGAACGAGATCGGCGGCACGACGGATATCGGGGCCCGGCCTGAGTTCGCCGCCCGCAAGACCACCAAGGTGATCGATGGCCAGTCGATCACCGGCTGGTTCACCGAGGACTTCACCCTCGCCGAGATCAAGACGCTGCGGGCCCGCGAGCGTCTGCCGCAGCTGCGGCCGGCCAACACCGCCTTTGACGGCCAGGAAGCCATCCCGACCTTCGCCGAGGTCGTGGCCATCGCGAAGGCGGCCGGCGTCGGCGTCTATCCGGAGATGAAGCACCCGCGCCACTTCGCCTCGGTCGGCCTGCCGTTCGAACAGCGCATGGCCGACGCCCTCAAGGCCGAGGGGCTGAACGCGAAGAGCGCGAAGGTGTTCGTCCAGTGTTTCGAGGTCGGGCCGCTGAAGACCATCCGCGCCCTGACAAAGGCCCCGCTGGTGCAGCTGATCGATTCGGAGGGCTCGCCCGCCGATCTGCCGGACCTGAAGTATGTCGACATGGTCACCGCCGATGGTCTGAAGGCCATTGCCGCCTATGCCGACGGCGTGGGGCCGGACAAGTCGATGATCGTGCCGACCGACGGCCAGATCCTGCTGCCGCCGACCGCCCTGGTCGCCAATGCGCACAAGGTTGGGCTGAAGGTTCACCCCTGGACGGTGCGGGCGGAGAATTACTTCCTGCCTGCGACGCTCCAGAAGGGCCCACAGGGCCCCGAGCGCCCCCGCCTGCACGGGGATGTCGACGCGATGTTCAAGGCGCTGTACGCGGCCGGTGTGGACGGCCTGTTCAGTGATTTCCCCGGACTGGCCGTCGAATCCCGAAAGGCGTTCCTCGCATGATCCGTTTCGTCCTCGCCGCGCTCGCCGCCTGCCTTGTCCTCGCCGCGACTCCGGCGCTGGCGGCGCAGAACCTCGATCAACTGGCCGAGCGTTATGTGAAGCTCAGCCTCGAGATCGGCGAGCATGAGGACGGCTACATCGACGCCTACTACGGCCCGGCCGAGTGGGCCGCCGCGGCGAAGGCCGGCAAGCGCGACCTGCCGGCCTTGGCCAGGGCCGTCGATGACCTGAGTTTCGCGCTGGGTTTCGCCTCCTCGAAGGGCTCGACCGAGCTGACGGCCGGGGACCGTCGCCGCGTCGCCTTCCTGCAGGCCCAGTTGACCGCCGCCCGCACCCGTCTGCGCATGATGCAGGGCGAAAAGCTCAGCTTCGAGGACGAGGCCGAGGGGCTGTTCGGCGTTCGCCCGGTGCTCAAGCCGTTGTCCTCCTACGATCCCTATCTTGCGAAGATCGAGGCGCTGGTCCCCGGCGACGGGCCGCTGTGGCAACGGGTCGACGCGTTCAATGACCGCTTCATCATCCCGGCCGACCGGCTCAAGCCCGTCATGGACGCCGCCATCGCCGAGTGCCGCCGGCGCACGATGGCGCACATCGCTCTGCCTGCCGACGAGCGGTTCACGCTGGAGTTCGTCACCGGCAAGTCGTGGTCCGGCTACAACTGGTACAAGGGGAACGCCACCAGCCTGATCCAGGTGAACACCGACCTGCCGGTGCGCCTCAGCCGCGCGGTCGATCTGGGCTGCCACGAGGGCTATCCGGGCCACCATGTGCTGAACATGCTGCTCGAGGCGCGGCTGAGCAAAGGCAAGGGCTGGGTCGAGTTCACCGTCTACCCGCTGTTTTCACCGCAATCCCTGATCGCCGAGGGCAGCGCCAACTACGGCATCGAGCTGGCCTTCCCCGGCGACGAGAAGCGGGCCTTCGAGGTCGCGACCCTCTATCCGCTGGCCGGGCTCGATCCGAAGGACGCGGCCCGCTACGACGCGCTGCTGGAGGCCCAGAGGGCCCTCGCCGGCGCGCGCTTCACTATCGCCAGCGAGTACCTGTCCGGTCGGATCACCAAGGAGCAGGCGATCGCCCTGACCCAGACCTACGGCCTGGTCTCGGCCAAGCGCGCGGCCCAGACCGTGGCCTTCAGCGAGCAGTACCGCAGCTATGTAATCAACTACGGCCTCGGGCTGGACATGGTCCGCGCCTTCGTCGAACGCGCGGGCCCGGATACGGACCCGCGCTGGAAGGCCATGGAATGGGTGATCAGCGGCCCGACGCTGCCGAGTGACCTGCTGCGGTAAGCCAATACGGGGACAGTTTACCTATTTCGTCCCGACGTCTGCACTGGGATGGGCGAGCGCTCGGAACGCGAAATAGGTAAACTGCCCCCGTATTGGCCCGCGCCGAGGCTCAGGATTCCGCGTCGCTTTCCCGCGCCACCAGCGCCGCCAGGGCCTCGGCCGAGATCTGGCGCAGGACGGTCTCGGGGTTCTGGTAGATCGCGCTGTTGGCGCCGTGCTCGAAGCATTCGACCGAGACGATCCAGCAGCGGCCCTTGGTCGAGGCGGCGATCATCGGCTGGGTGTGGTCGAAGACGAACTGGGCGATGCGCTCGCAGCTGACCGCCGGCAGGACGCGCATGTCGCACAGGCCGAGGTCCCGCAGGCCGACGAAGGCGTCGAAGTGGGGATCGTCCTTCGCCACCAGGGTGGTGTGGTCGAAGGTGGCGTGCAGCCACTCGCGGATCGGCCCGAAGCCGCCCTTGCCGAAGTCGACCACCCAGCCGCGGTGATCGAGCTGTTCGGCCGCGAAGGTGAACTTGAAGCCCAGCGAATAGCCGTGCAGCAGGTTGCAGTGACTGTCGGCCGTCCAGGCTCGCATGGCGCAGGACAGGCCGCGGTCGCCGCCGTAGGTTTTGGTCGAGAAGAAAGCCATGGCGTCAGACTAGCCCAGTTCGCGGCGGCGGTCAGCGGCGCCTAGGCCGCTTCCACCCCGAACTGCAGCTGCGCCAGCTTGGCGTAGAGACCGCCGGCCTTGCTGAGCTGAGTATGGGTGCCCTGTTCGACGACTCGCCCGTCCTCCATCACCACGATGCGGTCGGCGCGCAGGACGGTGGCCAGCCGGTGGGCGATGACCAGGGTGGTGCGGTCGCCCATGGCGCCTTCGAGGGCCTTCTGGACCAGCCGCTCGTTCTCGGCGTCCAGGGCGCTGGTGGCTTCATCGAGCAGCAGGATTGGGCTGTTGCGGACCAGCGAGCGGGCGATGGCCAGCCGCTGCTTCTGCCCGCCGGACAGGGTCTTGGCCCGCTCGCCGACCGGGGTGTCGTAGCCCTCGGGCAGGGCGCGGATGAAGCCGTCGGCCTCGGCGGCCACGGCGGCGGCCTGGACCTCCTCCAGCGTCGCGTCCTCGCGGCCGAAGCGGATGTTGTCGAGCGCCGAACCGGAGAACAGCGAGGCGTCCTGCGACACCAGCGCCATCCGCGCGCGGACCTCGGCCGGATCGGCGTCCTTGAGGTCGACGCCGTCCAGCAGGACGCGGCCCTCCTGGGGGTCATAGAAGCGCAGCAGCAGCCGCAGGACCGTGCTCTTGCCCGCGCCCGAGGGCCCGACGAGGGCGACCGTCTCGCCGGGCTTCACGCTGAGGTCGAAGCCGCGCAGGGCGGGCAGGTCGGGCCTGCCCGGATAGGCGAAGGTCACACCCTCGAAGACGATCTCGCCGCGCGACGGAACGGGCAGGGCGCGGGGATGGACCGGGGCGGCGATCAGGGTCTTGGACGCCAGCAGCTCGAAGATCCGCTGCATCGCGCCGGACGCCTGCTGCACCACGCCCCAGACCTCGCCGAGGGCGCCGACGGAGGCGCCGGCGAACACCGACAGGGCGAGGAACTGGATCAGCTGGCCGCCGGTCATGGTGTGGTTGACCACCGCGTGGGCGGCCGTCCACAGCAGCAGTCCGATGCCGCCGAACACCAGGCCGATGACCACCAGGGTCATCAGCGAGCGGGCGAAGACCCGGCTGAGCGAGGTGCGGAAGGCGGTCTCGACCGCGTCGCCGAAGCGTTTGTCGGCCAGACCTTCGCGACCGAACGCCTGCACCGTGTCGAGGGCGTCGAGGCTCTCGCCGGCGAAGCCGACGGCCTGGGCGAAGCGATCCTGGGTCTTGGTCGACAGGCTGCGTACGCGGCGGCCGAACAGGAACAGCGGCGCGATCAGCAGCGGCGCGCCGAGCATCACGAACAGGGTCAGCTTGGGCGAGACGAAGGCCAGCATGACCGTCGCCCCGATCAGGCCGAGGATGTTGCGCAGGGCGATCGAGGCCGCCGAGCCGACGAGATTCTCGATGATCGTCACATCGGTGGTCATGCGCGACAGCACCTCACCGGTGCGGGTCTTGAGAAAATACGACGGATCGAGCGTCAGGACGTGGCGGTAGAGGGCCTTGCGCAGGTCAGCCACGACCCGCTCGCCCAGCACGGTGATGAAATAGAACCGCGCCGCGGTCGCCAGGGCCAGCACCAGCACCACGATGGCCGCGATACCGAAGTAGCGGTTGAGATTGTCGGCCGACAGGAAGCCCTTGTCGACGACCAGTCGCAGGGCCTGGGTGATGCTGAGAGTGGCGCCGGTCGAGAACAGCAGGAAGAAGCCCGCCGCGGCCGCGTGACGCCAGTGCGCGCGGATGAACGGCAACAGCGGCGCAAGATTCTTGATGTCGCGACTCTTCGGCCGCCGGGCCGCTTCCTCGGTCAGACTCTGGGCCAGAGCAGCGCCCGCGCTGGGCCGTCCGTCGGCCACGGCGTCGGCCGCATTGGTGTCAGTCATGTTCGGCCCCTTGCCTAAGTCGCGGCCCTTCTGTATAGCCGCGCCTCTTCGGTGGCCCGAACTTTCGGCCGCCAGATCAACATTCCTCTTAAGTCGGTTGGACCGCCCGATGAAACAAGACACCCATCCCGACTATCACTTCATCACCGTGGTGATGACGAACGGTACGACGTACCAGACGCGTTCGACCTACCAGAAGGAAGGCGCGACGCTGAACCTGGATATCGACCCGTCGACGCACCCGGCCTGGACCGGCGGCAACGCCCACCTGCTGGACCGCGGCGGCCGCGTGTCGCGCTTCAACGCCAAGTTCGCCGGCTTCACCGCCAAGAAGTAGGCGTCGGCGTCAGCCAACGAGATTCGAAAAGGCCGGCAGGGGCGACCCTGCCGGCCTTTTTGCTGTTCCGGTCTGTGCGTCCTTCGAGACGCTCGCTTGGCGCTCGCTCCTCAGGATGACGAAGAGGGGCGGACTTCACATTTGTTGGTCATGGTGAGGAGCGGGCCCTCAGGCCCGCGTCCCGAACCCCGCAATCAGAGCGCCGCGCCGCCGAACGCGTCGCGCAGGCGGTCCATCTGCGACAGGACCGGGTGCGGCAGGCTGGTTTCGGAGGCCTCGACATACATGCGACGGTCGAGGTGGCGGACGCGATCATACAGTCGCGCCGACCGATCGAG
>CANJYY010000004.1 GCA_947479185.1 Caulobacteraceae bacterium | reverse complement strand
GGGCCCGCGATCAGGCCTTGCGGGCCGGCGCGCGGTTCGCGGTGAGCCCGGGCCTTACCGATGAACTGCTTGAGCGCCATGACCTTCCAATCCTGCCGGGAGTCGCCACGCCGTCCGAGTTGATGCGGGGGATGGAGGCAGGTCTTCGTCGCTTCAAGTTCTTCCCGGCGATCCCGATGGGCGGTGCGGCCGTCCTCGCGGCCTGGAACGGTCCGTTCCCCGACGCCTTGTTCTGCCCGACCGGCGGGATCGACACGACCACTGCCCCCGGACTGTTGAGTCTGCCGAACGTGTTCTGCATTGGCGGCGGATGGATGGTCCCGCGAAGCCTCCTTGCGACGGGTGACTGGTCGGCTATCACCCGCCTCGCGGCAGAAGCCGCGTCAATCAGCGCCCCGCTCGCGGGTGCGTAGACAACGCTGTCATTTCGACCTAGCCTGTTGAAAGAACAGTTTGAAGCGCGGCTCATCGTGCTCGTAGGGGGATGAAACAATGGCCACATCCAGTGCTCCTGGTCCTGACGCGCCGCCTGTAAAGGGCGCCGGATGGCTCGTGCCTTTTGTGGTCATGCTGTTCTTCGCCTGGGGGTTCGCCACCGTCCTGATCGACACCCTGATCCCGAAGCTGAAGGGCCTGTTCTCGCTCACCTACGCCGAGGTGATGCTGACGCAGTTCTGCTTCTTCCTCGCCTATTTCATCTTCTCGGTGCCGGCCGGGATGCTGCTCAGCCGGGTCGGCTACGTGCGCGGGATCGTCATCGGTCTGCTGGTCATGGCGGCCGGATGCCTCCTGTTCGCCCCCGCCACGATGATCGGCGTCTATCCGGGATTCCTGGCGGCCCTGTTCGTCATGGCAGCCGGCATCACGCTGCTGCAGGTCGCCGCCAATCCCCTGATCGCCCTGCTTGGACCGTCGAAGACGTCGCACAGCCGCCTGAACCTGGCGCAGGCCTTCAACGCTCTCGGAACGACCGTGGGGCCGCTCGTCGGCTCCGCGCTGATCCTGGCCGGCGGGGTCGCGGCCCCGGATCCCGGCAAGGTCGCTCCGGAAGTGATGGCCAGCTTCCGGCAGGCCGAGGGTCATGCCGTGCAGCTTCCCTTCCTGCTGATCGCCGCGGGTCTCGGCGTTCTGGCCGTCATCTTCTGGATGGTCCGTCGATCCGCCGCCTTCCCGCAGGCGCAGAAGGCGACGACCCTTGGCGGCGCGCTGGGTCTGCTCCGTCATCCCCGTGTCGGGTTCGGGGCGCTCGCCATCTTCCTCTATGTCGGCGCCGAGGTGTCGATCGGCAGTCTGATGGTCAACTATCTGATGCTCGACCGCACGGTGGGCATGGCCGCGGCCAGCGCCGGCAAGATCGTCAGCCTTTACTGGGGCGGGGCGATGGTCGGCCGGTTCATCGGCTCCATTGCGCTCAGAAAAGTTCCGGCAGGGTCGGTGCTGTGCTTCTGCGCGCTCATGGCAGCCAGCCTGGCGGTTGTGTCTGGCCTCAGCATGGGCCTTGTCGCGGCTGTGACCATTGTGGCGATCGGCCTGTTCAACTCGATCATGTTTCCGACCATCTTCACGCTCGCCATCGAGGGGCGGGGGGACGATACGCCCCAGGTGTCCAGCCTCCTGTGCATGGCCATCGTTGGCGGCGCGATCATTCCGGTGATCACCGGGACCCTCGCCGATCGTGTCGGGCTCAGCCTGGCGCTGGTGGCGCCGGCGGTCTGCTACGCGCTGATCGCCGTGTACGGCTTTTCGTCGCGAAGCAGGGCTTCGAGCGTCAGTCCGGGCTAGAAGCCTGGCTGACAGGAGACCGCGACGCCGCCCGATCAGCGGGTCGCGGAGATGGCGGCGCAAGCTCAACAGGCCCATGGCGCTTCGACAGCCTCCGAAACCTCTGGCGCACCGTCTCGGCAGGGTGGCTCGTGGGATCGCTGTTGTGTGGTCGCCCTCCCGAAGGCGCCCGCAATCCGACCAGAAATGACAACGTTGTCATGAATTCCTTGAGTTCGACTGCCGGATGGGATCTGATCTGTCTGCAGCCTGAAGCGATCCATCCTCCGGAGGGGTCCGGGTTGCGATTGCGCATCTACCTGCAGTCCTGTCTGTGGGCACTTGAAGGGCGGCCATGCGGCCGCCCTTTCTTTTGCGCATTGGTCAGATCGCGAAGAGACAGGCTGCGGCGTCTGTCTGGCGGTGGGGGTAGTCTAACGGCAATCCGTCTCCGGTCGGGCGCAATTCCCAATCCCGACCTGGCCTTGGCCCATGACTGTTCGCCACTCAGCGAGGGCGACCGGCGGGCAATTTCGGCGAGGCGCGCCAGGGTCGCCTCGTCAGCATCTTCGAAAGCCGGATTGCGGAATCCCTTCCGAATAGACCAGACTTCAGGCGAGGTCGCCGTAGCGCCTTGCGGAGGCGTGGATGGATTTCGCCGACATTGACCCCGACCGGGTCCAACGCCTGGATGAGGCCGCGCTGCGGGGCATGACGATCGCGGTGTGGGCCGACCTGCAGCCTGACCAGGTCGCGGTCTACGACCCCGACGGGACTCCGCACAGCTTCGGCAAAACCAACGCCAGGGCCAACCGGCTGGTGCGGCTGCTCCGGGCCCGGGGCCTGGTCCCGGGCGATGCCGTGGCCCTCGTTTGCTCCAATCGGGTTGAGTTCGTCGAGGTGCTGGCGGCCACCCTGCGCTGTGGTCTTCGGCTGACGCCGGTGAACTGGCACCTGTCGGCGGACGAGATCGCCTACATCATCCGCGATTGCGAGGCGAAGGCCCTGATCGGCGAGGCGCGGGTGGCGACCCTTCCGCAGGCCGCCTCGGCCTGTGAGGGTCCACTGCTGAAACTGGCGATCGGCGGGCCGATCGAGGGGTTCGAACCCTACGAGTCGGCCATCGCCCCGTTCGACGGAATCGACATCCCCGATCCCGTGCTCGGCAACGGCATGATGTACACCTCCGGCACCACCGGCCGGCCCAAGGGGGTGCACCGGCCCGTGCCGGCCGTGACGCCCTACGCCACCTATCTGATGCGCGGCTATGACCCGGCGATCTCGGTGCAGATGTGCGCCGGCCCCGCCTATCACGCCGCGCCGCTGGCCTTCGATGTACGGGCGGCCATGGCCGGCGGGGTCCCGCTGGTGTTCATCGACCGGTGGGACAGCGAAGGCGTGCTGCGGACCATCAGTGAACGGAAGGTCACCCACTTCCATCTCGTCCCGATCATGTTCCAGCGGCTGCTGGCCCTGCCGGACGCGGTGAAGGCGAAATACCCGGTCGACCATGTGACCTTCATCATCCACGGCGCCGCGCCCTGCCCGCCGGAGGTCAAGCGGGCGATGATCAACTGGTTTGGGCCTGTGCTGACCGAATACTACGCCGGCTCCGAGGGCGGGGCCGGGTTCCTGATCGACTCCCGCGAGTGGCTGAGCAAGCCGGGCAGCGTGGGCAAGCGGCCCGCCCTGTTGCAGGTCCGGATCCTCGACGAGGCGGGCAATGACCTGCCCAATGGCCAGGCCGGCGGCATCTACCAGCAGATGCCGCCCGGCGGCGGGTTCACCTACTACAAGGACGAAACCAAGACCCAGGCGTCGCGGGTCGACGACTTCTTCACCATGGGCGACGTCGGCTATTTCGACGAGGACGACTACCTGTTCCTCACTGGCCGCAACGCCGAGACGATCATCTCCGGCGGCGTGAACATCTATCCGCAGGAAATCGACAACGAGCTGGTCAAGCACGCCGCCGTGGCGGATTCGGCGACCATCGGAGCGCCCGACGACGACTGGGGCGAGCAGGTCAAGGCGGTCATCCTGCTGAACCCGGGCCATGAGCCCAGCCCGGCGCTGGCCGAGGAAATCCTGGCCTTCGCGAGGGCGAGTCTGGCCAGCTTCAAGGTGCCCAAAAGCCTCGACTTCGTGACCGAACTGCCTAGGTCCGAAGCCGGCAAGATTCAACGCAACAAGGTGCGCGCGCCCTACTGGGAAGGGCGAGCACGCCAGATCTGACGGGCCCAGCCGCCCCAACCCACAAGAACAAGACGCCCAGGCTATCAAGGATGGGCGGCCAGGAGGAACGAGATGGCCGATTTCGGCAACACCGACGTGGAAGCCTTCCGCGCAGAAGCGAAGGCCTGGCTCGCCGCCAACTTCCCGCCGTCTCTCGCCGGCGTGGACGTGGCCATGGCCAACGCCTACGGCCCGGTCGAGGGCGACGCCCTGCTGTGGAAACAGCGCATGGGCGAGAAGGGCTGGGGCACGCCCACCTGGCCGAAGGCGTATGGCGGCGGCGGCCTGTCGTCGGCCGAGGCTCGCGTGCTGCAGCAGGAGATGAACCGCATCGGCGCCCGCAACCCGATCGGCGGCATGGGCATCATGATGTTCGGCCCGACCCTGCTCGAATACGGAAGCGAGGCGCAGAAGCAGCGGCACATCCCGTCCATCTGCAAGGGCGAAATCCGCTGGTGCCAGGGCTATTCCGAGCCGGGCGCGGGCTCGGACCTGGCGGCGCTTCAGACGCGCTGCGAGGACAAGGGCGACCACTTCCTGGTCAACGGCCAGAAGGTCTGGACGTCCGGCGCCCAGTACGCCGACTGGTGCTTCTGCCTGGTGCGCACCGATTTCACCACCAAGCACGACGGCATCAGCTTCATCCTTTTCGACATGAAGACACCGGGCGTCGAGGTGCGGCCGATCAAGCTGATCAGCGGCAATTCGCCCTTCTGCGAGACCTTCCTGACCGACGTGAAAGTGCCCAAGGAGAACCTGGTCGGCGAGCTGAACAAGGGTTGGACCATTGGGAAGCGGCTGCTCATACACGAGCGCAACAGCCTGTCGGGGGGCGGCGGCTCGGCCGGTCGGTTCGCGGCCGGAACGCCGCTGGACAAGCTGGCCAGGGACTACATCGGCGTGGACGAAACCGGCCGGATCGCCGACCCGGACCTGCGCGCGCGGCTGATCCGGCACCAGATGGAGGCCCGGGCCTTCATGCTGACCCTGATGCGCGCCCAGGCGGAGAGCAAGGGTGGCGGCGGACCGTCGGCGGCCACCTCGATCATGAAGAACGTCGGTTCCAAGGTCGGCCAGGAACGCGCTGAACTGGCCATCGAGATCATGGGCTCCCAGGGCCTCGGCTGGGAGGGCGAGGGCTTCACCGACAAGGAGCTGGAGCAGACCCGCAACTGGCTGGGCGGCAAGGCGACCACGATCTACGGCGGCTCCGCCGAGATCCAGAACAACATCATCGCCAAGCGTATCCTTGGCCTTCTTGATCACCAGTAGGGGGCGCGCGACATGGCCGTTCTGACCGAAGAACAATCGATGCTGCGCGACGCCGCCAGGGCCTGGGTGCAGGAAAAGGCCCCGGTGGGGGCGCTGCGCAAGGCGCGCGATGGCGGCAGCCTGCTGGGCTATGCGCCCGAGGCCTTCGCCGAAATGGCCGGGATGGGCTGGGCCGGGGTGGTTGTCCCGGAAGCTCACGGCGGGTCCGAGTTCGGCTACCTGAGTCTCGGCCTGGTGCTCGAGGAGCTGGGCCGGACCCTGGCGGCGTCGCCGCTTGGCGTGTCGTCCATGGCCGTGACCAGCGCCCTGGTCCGCGCCGGGACCGAAGTCCAGAAGGCCGCCTGGCTGCCGAAGATCGCCTCGGGCGAGACGGTGGCCGCCCTGGCCGTGGACGAAGGCCCGCGCCATGACCCTGTCCGCACGGCCCTGAAGGCCGAGGCCGTCGGGGGCGGCTATCGCCTGTCCGGGACCAAGACCTTCGTCGCCGAAGGCATGGCCGCGTCCCTCTACCTCGTGTCGGCCCGCACCGCGGGCGCGCCCGGCGATGAAGCGGGGATCACCCTGTTCCTGGTGCCCGCTGATGCCGAGGGCCTGACCAGGAGCGCCCGTCATACCGCAGACAGCCGGGACCATGCGGCCCTGACCCTGGATGGCATCCAGCTCGGCGCCGACGCGGTGCTGGGCGAGGTCGGTGGCGGTTACGCCCTGCTGGAGCGCACGCTCGATGTCGCCCGCATCGCGGTGTCGGCGGAAATGCTCGGCATGTCGGCCCAGGCCTTCGACACCACGCTCGAGTACCTCAAGACCCGGGTGCAGTTCGGCCAGACAATCGGCAGTTTCCAGGCCCTGCAGCACCGGGCGGCGAAGATGTTCAGCGAACTCGAGCTGGCCCGGTCCTGCGTCGAGGCGGCGCTTTCGGCCATCGACCAGGACGCCGACGACCTGCCGCAGCAGGCCGCCCTTGCCAAGGCTGTGGCCGGCGACACCCTGAACCTGATCTCACGCGAGATGGTCCAGATGCACGGCGGCATCGGCATGACCGACGCCCATGACGCCGGCCTCTATCTCAAGCGCGCGCGTGCCGTGGAGGCGCTGTTCGGAACCGCCGCCTGGCACCGCGACCGCTGGGGCAGGATGCAGGGGTATTGACCAACGAGACGGATGATCCCGTTGCAGCGGCTCTAGAGCCCGAAGTTTCCGCGACCGTGTCGGAGGACATGGCCGTGCGGGAGGCCGCGTTCCAGACGTTCATCTGGGACAATCTGCGGCGCAACTACATCGGCAACTTCGTGCACGGCATGCTCGGCATGACGGGCTTTCGGCTGATCAACGCGCCGACCTTCATGCCGGCCTACCTGCACCTGATCTCCGGCTCGAACACCATCGTCGGTCTGGGCCTGGCGTTGCAGCAGGTGGGGTCGATCGTCTCGCCGCTGGTGGCCGGGGCGAAGATGGAGCATCGGCTGAAGATCATGCCGGCGGCCATCGTCCTGGGCAGCCTCGGGCGACTGGCGATCCTTGGCATGGCCCTGTCCGGCTGGTTCCTGAAGGACCAGGCGCAGGTCGTCACCCTGCTGTTGTTCCTGTTCCTGTTCGGGGTGTTCATGGGCGCCCAGCGGGTGGCCTTCACCCTGCTGATGTCCAAGGTCATTCCGGTTAGTCTGCGCGGTCGCCTGCAGGCTTGGCGCAACGCCATAGGGGGGCTGATCGCCGCTGTCCTGGCCTATGTCTCGGGCAAATACCTGATCGAGGCCAATGTCCTGGGCAACGGCTATTCGACCACCTTCATCCTGGCCTTTTTCCTGACCAGCGCCGGGCTGTGGTTCCTGCAGTATCAGATCCGCGAACCGGTTCCGCCGACGATCCGCGAGCCCGCCCGGATGCGCGATCGTATGCGCGATATTCCAGGGCTGATCGCCGCCGACCCGGCCTATCGCTGGTTCCTGGTGGTCCAGATGCTGGCCACCTCAGCCCGGATCGCGACGCCGTTCTACATCCTGCATGTTGGCGCCACGATGCATCTGGACGGGGCCACGCTGGGCCTCCTGTCCCTGGCCTTCCTCGGCGCGGACACCGTGTCCAACATCGCCTGGGGCTACCTCGGCGACCGGTCCGGCTTTCGGATCGTACTCCTGCTGGCGATCATCGGCTGGATCGCCGCGACCGTGCTGCTGATGACCCAGGGCGCGCCGATGGCGATCTTCTTCGCCTTCTTCATTCTGGGCGCCGCACAGGCGGGCTACGGCATGGCCTCGCAGACCATGATCCTGGAGTTCGGCCACAGGGACGACCTGCCGATGCGGATCGGCATCTCGGCGACCGCTGAAGGGGTCACCGCCACCCTCGGCCCGCTGATCGGAGGGACGGTGGCGGACCTGCTCGGCTACAATATCGTCTTCGGGGCCTCGCTGGGCCTGCTGGCGGCGGCCCTGCTGACCCTTGTCGTCGCCGTACGCGATCCGCGCCGGAAGCGGGCCTGACCCTGGCGGCTGACGGTCTCGCGGGCGCCCCGGATGAGGCAGGTCAGCCGGTCGAGACCCGGACCTCCGCCGCGGAAGGCCTGCAAGGAGACGTGTTGACTGGACTGTATGGCGGAGGGGACAGGCCGGCGCCAAACTGTTTCAAGGTTCAGGCCTGAAGGGACTTGTTGAGCGGGCGCTGGATGGGCACGCCTTCAAGTGTCATCGGCTCTCACGGTCCCGACCGGTTCGGGAGATGAGCGCGCAGCCGTTGGAACCAGAGTGGGTTAGCCCCCTCAGACAGCAATCTTCATCGATCGGGCTGACAGGAGGTACAGCAGCGCCGGGATCGGGGAGAAGCTCAGCAAGACAAGCAGAGAAACCCTCAGCCGTTCGGCATCCAGGCCGCCGAGGGCGTCGCTGAGCATCCCAACGGCAAGGGGGCCAAGTCCTGCGCCGAGGAACGAGGCGCAGAAGAGCGCGGTCGCCGACGCGAGCGAACGCAGTCTCACGGGGGCCAGTTCCTGGATCAGGGCGAACACCGGTCCGTAGGCGACGGTCGACGCGGCGCTCATCAAGCCGATGCTGATGTAGGCCGCCTGTGGCTCGCTCGCCATCAAGGCCATCGCGCCAAGCGGGGCCGCCACGAGGTAGGACAGGCTCGCCATCCACATCGTCCAGCGCGGCGTCCTCTTGACGAGGTGAAAGGTCAGCCAGCCGCCGACCAGCATGCCCGTGGCGGAGCCCAGTCCGTAGGCCAGGCCGAAAGCCCCTCCAACCTCTCGCGGCGACGCTTCGAAGGTGCGGATGAAGTGGGAAGGCAACCACTGGGTGAGGCCGCTGATGATGAAGGCGCCGACGGCAAAGCCGCAGAGGAGCCAGCGGTAGGCCGGAATTCCGAACAGTTCGCCGAGGTCGGACTTCAGGGAGTGCGATGAAGCCGCTGCGGGGCGGGGGCGGCGTGACTCGTCCAGCAGCAGCCATGCGCCCGCGGCGAGCAGCGCGCCAGGAGCCCCCAGGATGACAAAGGTCCACCGCCAGCCGAACTCCGACGCCAGGAAGCCGCCAATGGCGAGTCCGACAAAAGCGCCGACCGGGGCGCCGGCGCTGTGAATGGCCAGGGCCGCCGCTCGCCGTCCCAGCGGAAATCGCTCCGCCAGGATCGAGTGGGCGGCTGGGGTGGCGCCGGCCTCGCCGACGGCCACGCCGATGCGCGCGAAAGCCAGGTGCAGAAACGACTGGGCGAACCCGGTCAGGACCGTGACCGCGCTCCACGCCAGCAGGGACAGGGACACGACGATACCGCGATTGCCCTTGTCAGCCAGGCGGGCGATCGGGATGCCGCACACGGCGTAGAAGACTGAAAACAGCAGCCCGGCAAGCGCGCCGATCTGGGAGTCCGACAGATCGAGTTCGGCCGCGATCGATGGCGCCGTGATCGAGAAGATCGTGCGATCCATCACGCTGAAGATGTTGACGGCGAAGAGCACCGCGAGGGTCACAGCGACGCTCGTGGGCGCCTTCGAGCGCGGACCGGTCACGGAAGGGCCGCAAGGATTGTCCGGAGCGCCTTTTTGTCGACCTTGCCATAGGGCGTGAGCGGCATGGCCCCGATCTCGACAATGGACTTCGGCGACTTGTAGGCGGAGAGGCGCGCCCGGACGAAGGCCTGAACCGCGGCGATATCCAGGGGTTCGTTCGCGGTGACGGCCGCCGTGACCCTCTCCCCCCAGTCCGGATCGGGCAGGCCGACAACGGCCGCTTCCCGGATGGCGGGGTGATCCCGCAGCGCCCGTTCGACCTCGACGGAATAGACGTTCATGCCGCCGGTGATGATCATGTCCTTGGTGCGATCAACGAGGAAGAGATAGCCGCGCTCGTCCCTGACGGCGAGATCCCCGGTTCGCAGGGCGCCCCCGACGAGCGCGTCTGCTGTCGCGGTCGGATCGCGGTAGTATTCGACCAGATTGTAGGGAGATCGAATTTGGATCTCACCGACCGATCCGTTCGGCGTCTGCGTGCCGTCCGGCCCGATCAGGTCGATAGTCAGGAAGGGGACGGGGCGGCCGCAGGATGTGAGAAGAGTCGGGTCGAGATGATCGCTCTTGGTCAGCGTCGTGACGAAGTTCGGGCACTCGGTCTGGCCATAGATCTGCAGAAACACGGGCCCGAAGACGGCGAGTCCTTCCTGTAGACGTTCGAGACTCATGGGCGCGGCGCCATAGACGAAGGTCCTGAGGCTGGGCAGCCCGGTCGGGCTGGTCTTCAGGTGGTCCAGCAGGCGGTAGATCATCGTCGGCACCGCGAACGTCCAGGTGGCGCGGTGCTCCAGCGTCAGACGGACAAAGGACTCGGGCTCAAATCGTCTTGCAATCACGACCTGGCCGCCCTGCAGCAGGCAGGCGAGGAGATGAAAGCCGGCCGAGTGGGGCAGCGGCGTCGTCAGCAGCATCACCTCATCGGACCGGATGTCTCCGCTGACGACGTGGGCAAAGAGATTGATCGCCAGCGTCGACTGAATGTGGACGACGCCCTTGGGGCGACCGGTCGTACCACCCGTGTAGGCCAGAACGGCCATGTCGTCGGCGTGGGGCGCGCTACGAACAAAGCCTCTCGTGTAGTCGGCCAGGCTTGCGAGCCATTCCCGGCCCTGCGGCTCGAAGGCTTCTTCAGGCGCGCACAGGGTCAACTGGATGGAGTCGACCGGCTCACTGGCCTCCGGGAGCGAAGCGTGGCGGATGAGGGCCCTGGCCTGGGCATGGTCGAGGCAGTAGGTGATCTCGCTCGGCGCCATCAGCTCGTTCAGCGGCACCTTGACCGCGCAGAGCTTCAGGATCGCGAATTCGGCGACGACATATTCGATGCAGTTCCGCAGGTGGAGGGCCACCCGGTCCCCCCTGCCGATGCCATGTCGCTGAAGGGATGCGGCAAGGGCGTCCGATGCCCGGTCCAGCTCGGCGTAGCTCACCTGACGGTCGTCGGTCTTGATGGCCGTCCTGTCGCCGTGTCGGGCTAAGGCTGACGCCAGGACGTCGGAGAGGCAAAGGGTGTGGCGGCCGTTGGTCATAAGCCTTCTCGGGGACTGCTATTCGAGAAGGTACCATAGAGGGTACAAAAGTACCCTTCAATATCAATTGCTGATGTTGAAGGCCGCCGCGATTGTCGCTATCCGAGGGTGATGATCGCGGCGCCGTCCAATAGCCTGACGCATGTTCGCCTTGGCGAACGGCACGAAAAGATCATCGCTGATCTGGAGGCGATCTTCCTTGAGGAAGGCTTCCGCAAGCGCACGATCAATGACCTCTCGATGCGACTGAAGTGCTCCAAGCGGACGCTCTACGAGATCGCGCCCAGCAAGCAGGAACTGGCCCTTCTGGTCATGGAGCGATGGCTCGAGCGCATCCGGCACCTGGGGTGGGTGGGCGCGCTCGAGTTCGATGATCCGGTCAAGCGTATCGGCGCCTATCTGAGCCCCGGGGTGAGCGAGTCCCGTCAGGCCAGCCGTCAGTTCATGGAAGACGTGCAGACGTTCAGGCCTGCGCTGGCCTTGCTTGAGGCCCACCAGCGTGAGCGCACAAACATCCTTCGCGAAATCCTCGACGATGGCATCCGACGGGGGCGGTTTAGAGGCTTCCATTCCCAACTGGTGGCCGAAGTGTTCCTGGCTGCTGTCGGGCGCATCAACGAAATCGCCGTCCTTCAGGCCCCTCAGATCAGTCTGAGTGAAGCCTTTGCCGAACTCTTCCAGCTCATTCTGCACGGCATCGTCGAGCACCCGGCGCCCTGATCGCTACACCTCGCCGAGGAAGCGGACCATGTCCTCAAGAGCAGCCTGCGCCTCGGGAAAGTGCGGTATCAGGGGAAAATCGTGCGGCGCCTCTTCGTAGACCTCGGTTCTTGCCGTCCCGCCGGCCTCCTCGACCTTCCTTGCGAAGCGCAGGGTGTCGTCGAGCATGATCTCGGTGCTTCCGACGAACATCAGCATGCGGGGAAGCCCGGCCAGGTCGCCCCAATAGGGTGAAGCCCGGGGGTCGGTCGGGTTTGCGCCCTGAAGATAGTGCCATGCCTTGTGAATGATCGCCCCGGGCCCGAACATCGGATCAGCCTCGCTGTTGGCGACGTGCGAAAGCCCCGTCATGGCCATGTCTGTAAGCGCGGAGATCAGCACGCAGCTGGTCGGCATGGGCAGACCAAGATCTCGCCGCGCCAGCAGGGCGCTCAGGGCCAGCGCCGCGCCAGAGGAATCCGCCACGACGTCCACCCGCCTGACCCCTTCGAACGCGAACGCCGAAGCCAGCCCTGAGACCACGTCGTCATAGGCCGCCGGGAAGGGATGCTCGGGTGAAAGGCGATGATGAAGGATCGCCGCCTGGGCGCCCAACCGCTCGCAGAGTCGGTCCAGAAGCGCCCGATGCTGTTCTCCCGGGGGCAGAAAGAACCCGCCACCGGCGACCGCCAGGACAAGTCGCTCCGCGTCTGGATTTCCCCGTCGCTCAAGACGAGGCGCTTCGCCTGCGCCGTCATCACCCAGCAGGGCCTGCCGCATTGCCGCCGGATCATAGGCGCTGGACAGAACCGACTTCCGGGTTCGGGCGTCCGAATTGAAGGCGATAATCTCGGAACTCGGCATGCTTGACCTCTCGATGGTACCAATGTACCGATAATCGTACCACAAAGAAAACGAACGACAAATGTGGGCCATGAAACCGGGGAGGGTATCAACATGAACACCATCGCTAAGCACAGGAAGGCCGCGCTCATCGCGCTCCTGGGCAGCTCTGCCATCGTGGCCCTGCCCATGACGGCGCACGCCCAGTCTGAACCGCCTACGGTCAGCGTCGGTGAGATCATCGTGACGGCTCGCAAGCGCGAGGAGCGCCTGCAGGACGTGCCGATGTCCATTTCAGCCGTTGGGGGCGAGGCGCTTGAGAGCGCGGGCTACACGGAACTCAACGACCTCAGCCGACTTGCGAGCAACGTCTTTTTTGAAGCGGCTGACCGCTCCAAGCCCTTGATCTTCATCCGGGGCATCGGGACGCGCGGCTATGACGCCGGCAGCGACCCGTCGGTCGGGGTCTTCGTGGACGGGGTCTACCTTGGCCGCTTCGGCGCCCTCGACCTGGATCTGATGGACGTCGAGCGGGTCGAGGTTCTCAAGGGGCCGCAGGGCACGCTCTATGGCCGCAACACCATCGGCGGCGCCATTTCGGTGGTGACCAAGGACCCGTCCGCCACCTTCACCGGCAAGGTGTCCGGCGAGATGGGGGCCAGCGAAACCTCCGGCGACAATCTCTTCGGCCTGACGGCGTCGGTGTCAGGGCCGATCGCGGAGGACGGGGCGTACGGTTCGCTGAGCGTCTCGCGACGGACCCGTGACGGCTACCAGCCTGTGACCGGCACGGATGTCCGTGGCGGCAGCGAGGACTCCTGGGCGATCCGCGGCAAGACGCTGTTTGAACTCGGGGACGACGCGAAGCTGAGGCTCTCGGGCGACTACGCGCGTTCGGATGGACCGCCGCTCGTCCTGGTCCCCAATACACTGGGGGGCGCTGCGACCGTGCCTGGCGCCCTGGCTCCGGGCTACGTGGCTCAGGCGGAGCCGTCCGACCCCTATCATCCGTCCAGTGACGTGAATGGCCAGGGGATCGTGAAGAAGACCTACGGCGTTTCGGCCCAGCTCGACTGGACCGGAGGTGGACTCGACTTCACGTCGATCACCGCGGCCCGCGGCATGACCCTGGACGAACGGGACGATCTCGATGGCACTGTCCTGCCGTTCCAGGTCTATCGCGCTGAAGAGGATTCCGATCAGTTCTCCCAGGAGTTCCGCGTCGCCCATCAGGCCGATGCGTTCAACTGGGTCTTCGGCCTCTACTATGCTCAGGAAAATGTGACCCGCACCGAGTCCATCGACTTCGGCCCGGCCTCGCTCCTGTCGTTCCTCGTCGCGCCCGCGCCGCTTGGCTGGGGCTTCGGCTTCGACCTTGAGTCCACGTCGATGGCGGCCTTCGGTCAGGTCCAGTGGCAAATGACCGACGCGCTCTCGCTCAGCCTTGGGGGGCGCTACAGCAAGGACAAGAAGGATGTGGTCTTCGACACCACAACGACCGTTCCGGGCTTCGTCATCAGCCCCTACAGCGCAGCAGTTGATCGCTCGTGGAGCTCCTTCGATCCTTCGATTGCGCTGAACTACAAGGTCTCTGACGATGTGATGGTCTACGCGTCCTGGGCCACGGGCTACAAGTCGGGCGCCTTCCAGTTCATCGCCATCGATGCTCTGTCCGCGAACCAGGTCGCCAACCCCGAAGACGTGGAGTCCATTGAAATCGGGCTCAAGTCGACGCTCTTCAACGACCATCTGCGATTCAACGTCGCCATGTTCAACATGAACTACAAGGACCTCCAGCAGCTTCGGCTTGTTCCGATTGGCGGCGGCGTCACCCGCATCGTGATCAGCAACGCCGCGTCGAGCACGATCCAGGGGCTTGAGGTCGACGCGAAGTTGGCGGTCTCGGAAAACTGGTCGTTCGATCTGAACTACGGCTACCTCGACGCGACGTTCGACAACTACGTGTTCAATTCGACCTTCGATTTCAGCGGCAACCAGATGCCCCGGTCGCCCAAGGCCACGTTCAGCATCGCCGCAAACTACACCCGTCCAACCGCCTGGGGACGTTTCGACGCCCGCCTGGGCTATGCCTGGCGGGACGAGATCTTCTTCGAGGCCGACAACAATGTGATCGATCGGGAGTCGAGCGAGGGCGCGCTGGGTCTGGTCGACATGTCGGCGGGCATCACCGGCGATCGGTGGGCCGTCTCGCTCTGGGGGCGTAACCTTTCCGATGAGCGCTATCGTCGCCAGGTCCTGAACTCGACGGGCAACTCCCAGCGCGAGATCTGGGCCGAACCCCGCACCGTGGGGCTTCGCCTGACCTACAGCTTTGGGGAATAGGAGAGCTTGTGAAACTTGCGACGTTTGTCCCGGTGGCCGGCGGAGCGCCCAGAATTGGGGTGCTGGCCGCCACCGGAGGGGCGCTGGTCGACCTTGCCGCGGCCCATGCTGAGCGCGGTGGCGGTCACAGCCCGGAGCTGGCTTCCATGCAGGCTCTCATCGAGAGCGGGCAGGCTGGTCTGGACCTGGCCAAAGACCTGGCGACCACCACGACCCATCTCGTCCCGCTTGACGACGTGCGCCTACTCGCCCCGTTGCCGGTGCCGGCCCAGGTCCGTGACTGCATGTGTTTCGAGGGGCATCTTCTCGGGTCGATCGACGCCAGCATGCGCATGACCGGGGCCAATGAGCCGAGCGCGCGTCACCAGGCGATGCGGGACGCCTTCTATCAGCGCCCGATCTACTACAAGGCCAATCGCTTCGCGGTGACCGGCACCGATACCGACGTGATCTGGCCGGCCTATTCCCAGGTCATGGACTACGAGCTGGAAATGGGGTGCGTCCTTGGCCGGCGAGGTCGGGACATCCCCGTCTCGGAGGCCCGCGACTACATTTTCGGCTTCACCATTTTCAACGACTTCAGCGCCCGGGACACCCAGGGCCAGGAGATGCTGAGTTCATTGGGGCCGTCCAAGTCGAAGGACTTCGACAACGCCAACGCCATGGGCCCCTGGATCGTCACGGCCGACGAGTTCGATCCCTACTCGGCCCGCATGATCGTGAGGATCAACGGCGAGGTTCAGTCCGAGGGATCCAGCAGCACGATGACCTACAGTTTCGAGGATCTGATCGCCTTCATCAGCACTTCGGAGACGCTGCATCCCGGCGAGGTCCTGGGATCGGGGACCGTCGGCGGCGGCTGCGGGCTCGAGCAGGGGCGCATGCTGCAGGACGGCGACACGGTCGAGCTCGAGATCGAAGGCATCGGAATTCTGAGAAACCGCGTCTTTTCGGCGCGCAAATCCTAGTTGATCGGGGAAAAAGAGAATGGCCACCACCACGGAAGATCGTCTCGCGATCCTCGAATCTGAGCTGGGCGTCCTGCGCGACAAGGATGCCATCCGGGACGCGATCCACCGCTACTGCCGGGCCGCTGACCGTTGCGATCTGGACGCCTTCAAGGCCTGCTACTGGCCTGATGGTCACGATGACCACGGCTTCTTCAGCGGCAATGCGCATGCCTTCTGCGACTATGTGATCCCGGTCCTGCGGCAGATCGAGGCCAGCATCCATGCGATCACCAACACCATCATCGATCTGAAGGGCTCCCAGGCCTTCTGCGAATCCCAATGGTCGGTCGTGCACCGGCTCCGCCAGCCGGACGGCGACGGGTTTCTCGATTACTGGCACCAGGGCCGTTACATCGATATCTTCGAAAAGCGCGACGGCGTGTGGAAAATCCTCTGTCGGACCATTGCCTCCGACATGGATCGCCTTGTCCGCACCAAGGACATGCGCGCCATCATGGACCAGTTCTCTGGCGTGGAGGCACGCGACGCCGCCAACCAGTCCGGACGCGGCGCACGTCATCCGAATGACCCGGTCTACGTCGGCTTCAATCTCCTCGGCTCCGTTGAGACCCGCGATCCGATGCCGGACCTTTGGGCGGCCTTCTACGCCCTCGACAAGGTGCTCTAGCGCTTGACCATCGAGGTGTTCATCGCCGGTGTCGGGATGACCGTCTTCGGCGAGCATCCCGGCAAGAGCGTCCGTGATCTCGCCGCCGCGGCGATCACGGACGCTCTGGCCGACGCAGATTGCGCCATCTCATCCATCGAGGGCGTCTGGTTCGCGAACACCGGCCAGGGCGCCCTTGAGGGTCAGCACATGATCCGTGGTCAGGTCGCCCTCAGACCCCTGGGGTTTGAGGGCGTTCCGATCGTGAATGTCGAAAACGCCTGCGCCAGCGCGTCGACGGCCCTGCACGGGGCGATCAATCATCTTCGGGCAGGGGCGGCGGACATCGTTCTGGCGGTCGGCGCCGAGAAGATGATCCAGACGGACCGCGCGCGTTCCTTCGCCCTTTTCGATGCGGGCTGGGATGTCGCGGCCGTAGCGGAGAGCAGGCAGCGCCTGCTTGAGCTCGGGGGGATGGACGAGGCGGCGCTACCGCTCCCGGCCGAGCGGCGCAGCGTGTTCATGGACGTCTATGCGGCCTTCGCCCGCCAGCACATGCGGCTGTACGGGTCGACAGACCTCGAGTTCGCGGCTGTGTCGGCCAAGAACCACGGGCACTCGGTCTCCAATCCCCGCTCCCAGTTCCGGCGGGCGTTCACGGTCGACGAGGTGCTGGCGTCGCGCGGAATCGTATGGCCGCTGACCCTGCCGATGTGTGCGCCGATCTCCGACGGCGCGGCTGCGACGGTGGTCTGCACGGAGCGGGGACTGCGACGGCTGGCGGCGGCGTCAACCGCAATCCGGGTCAGGGCCTGTGTCCTCGGATCGTCGGTCAATCGGGAGCCCGATGACCTGCAACGGCATCTCGGCCGCATCACCGCCCTCAAGGCCTATGAGGCCGCGGCCGCGGGTCCGGAGGATGTCTGTGTCGCAGAGGTGCATGACGCTACGGCCGTGGGTGAAGTGATCCAGGTCGAGAACCTGGGCCTTGTCCCGTTCGGAGAGGGCGGAGCCGCCGCCCTGCGCGGAGAGACCGCGCTCGGCGGCCGAATTCCGGTCAATCCTTCCGGCGGTCTGGAAAGCAAAGGCCACCCCATCGGCGCGACAGGCCTTGGGCAGATCTTCGAGCTGGTCCAGCAGCTGCGGGGACAGGCGGGCGCGCGACAGGTCGACGGCGCAAGGCTGGCGATCGCCGAAAACGGTGGCGGGCTTTGGGGCGTGGAAGAAGCCGCCTGCGTCGTCACAATCCTCTCGACCTAGCGCTGGATTGGCCCGTGGAGGCCGCGGATTCGCCGACCCTGACCCGCCAAAGCCGGCAAGGGGCAACCGCGCTTGGGCGAAGATCAGGGAAATGTCGTGACGGTTTCGAAGGTCGGGGTTCGAGTCTCTCCCGCTATCACTAAATTACTGATAGAAACCCGTGACTTGGCGTGGCGGCCCGGGAGGGACTCGAACCCCCGACCTTCGCTTTAGGAAAGCGCTGCTCTATCCTGCTGAGCTACCGGGCCACGCGGCGCCGGTCATAGCGTGCGGGGAGCGTCAGCGGAACCCCGTCGCCAAGCTTGCCGGGGGGCGCATGCGGTATCTGAAGCTGCTCTATGTCCAGGTCCTGATCGCCATCGCGCTCGGGATCGCCGTCGGGGCCATCTGGCCGGCGACCGGGGTGGCGATGAAACCGCTGGCCGACGGCTTCATCAAGCTGATCAAGCTGGTCATCGCGCCGGTGATCTTCGTCACCGTCGCCGGCGGCATCGCCCGGATGAGCGACCTGAAGGCCTTCGGCCGGGTCGGGGCCAAGACGCTGCTCTATTTCGAGGTGGTCTCGACCCTGGCCCTGCTGATCGGCCTGGCCGTGGCCCTGATCGTCAGGCCGGGGCAGGGCTTCAACGTTGATCCGGCCACCCTCGACCCGACGGTCGCCGCCGACTACGCGGCCAAGGCGGCGCACGGCGAGGGCGTGGTCGCCTGGCTGCTGCACCTGATCCCGGACACCTTCTTCAGCGCCCTGGCCGACGGCGAACTGCTGCAGGTGCTGCTGATCGCCATCCTGACCGGCTTCGCCTGCGCCCGGCTGGGTGAGTTCGGCGACAGGGTCGCCGACAGCCTCGACCAGATCGGCCGGGTGTTCTTCGGCATCATCCACATCGTCGTGCGGTTCGCGCCGGTCGGGGCCTTCGGGGCCATGGGCTTCACCATCGGCAAGTACGGCGTCGCGGCGCTGGGCAATCTCGCCGTCCTGATCGGAACCTTCTACCTCACCAGCCTGATCTTCGTGCTGGTGGTGCTGGGGCTGATCGCCCGGCTGGCCGGGTTCTCGATCCTGAAGTTCATCAGCTACATCCGCGAGGAGCTGCTGATCGTGCTCGGCACCAGTTCCTCGGAGTCGGTGCTGCCGCAGATCATGGAGAAGCTGCAGCGGCTGGGCGCCTCGAAGTCGGTCACCGGCCTGGTCATTCCCACCGGCTACAGCTTCAACCTTGATGGCACCAACATCTACATGACCCTGGCCACCCTGTTCCTGGCCCAGGCGACCAACACCCACCTGGACATCTGGCAGCTGGGCACGATCCTCGGCGTGGCCATGCTGACCTCCAAGGGCGCCAGCGGCGTCACGGGGGCCGGCTTCATCACCCTGGCCGCGACCCTGGCGGTCGTGCCGGACATCCCGATCACCGCCCTGGCCCTGATCGTCGGCATCGACCGGTTCATGAGCGAGTGCCGCGCCCTGACCAATCTCGTCGGCAACGGCGTGGCGACGCTGGTGGTGGCCCGCTGGGAAGGCGAGCTCGACCGCGACACCCTGGCGCGCGAGCTGGCGCGCGGGCCTCTGGTCCACGAGGCGCACCCGCTGGCGGCAGGCCTGGCGACGGAGGCCGAGGCCGACTAGGAAAAGTTACCCGCTGGTAATTGGCAGTCTCGGTGCTATTATCGTCCTCCGCCGGGGGGCGGGTCACGGGGGAGCGGCCATGACGGGGATGCGGGCGGGAGCGACGGGATATCGCGCCGGCCTTCGCCTCGTCGGGGTAATGGCCGCGGGGCTGCTGGCGCTGGCTTTCGGGCCGAGCGCCGCAGCCCCCCTTCCGGTGAAGGCCCCGAACATCGTGGTCATCGTCGTCGACGACGCCGGCTACACCGACTTCGGCGCCTACGGCAGCGAGATCGACACCCCGACCATCGACGGCCTGGCCCGCACCGGGGTGCGGTTCGCCAACTTCCACGCCACGCCGATGTGCGCCCCGTCGCGGGCGATGCTGCTGACCGGCGTCGACAGCCACACCGCCGGCGTCGCCAACCTGCCGGAATCGACGCCGCCGGAGCACCGTCGCGACCCGGCCTACCAGGGCCGCCTGCCGGCCAATGTCGTCACCCTGGCCAGCCGCCTGCAGGCGGGCGGCTATCACACCTACATGGCCGGCAAGTGGCACCTGGGGCACGGGCCCGGCGACCTGCCGGTCGACCGCGGGTTCGAGCGCTCGTTCGCGATGGACGCCACCGGCTCGGACAACTGGGAACAGCGACCCTATTTCCCGATCTACAAGCAGGCCGACTGGTTCGAGGACGGCAAGCGGGCGACCCTGCCGAAGGACTACTATTCGTCGCGGTTCCTCGTCGACACCATCATCCGCTACGTCGAGTCCAAGCCGGACGACGGCCGGCCGTTCTTCGTCTACCTGCCGTTCCTGGCGATCCACATTCCGGTCCAGGCGCCGGACGACTATGTCCGCAAGTACGAGGGCCGCTATGCCGAGGGCTGGCAGGTCCAGCGCCAGCGCCGCTACGAGGGGGCCATCCGCGCGGGGCTGATCCCGGCCGGAACGCCGCTGGCCCCCATGCCGATGAACGTGAAGGCCTGGAACAGTCTGACTCCGGCCGAGCAGCAGCTGGCGGCCAAACGCATGGCGGTCAACGCCGGCATGCTGGAGTCGATGGACGCGCATCTCGGCCGGCTGGTCGCCCACCTCAAGGCGTCCGGACAGTATGACAACACCCTGTTCGTGGTCGTCTCCGACAACGGGCCGGAGGCGGGCGACCCGATCGTGGAGCCGGTTTTCAAGCTCTGGATGAAGAGCGTCGGCTATTCCTGGGGCCTGAAGGGCCTGGGCGGCAAGGGAACCTACACGGCCATCGGCCCGGGCTGGGCCAGCGCGGCGGCCGCGCCGATGGGTCTGTTCAAGTTCTATGCGTCGGAAGGCGGCACCCGCGTGCCGCTGATCATCTCCGGTCCCGGCGTGCGCAAGGCGGCGACCAGCCACGCCTTCTCGCTGATCAGCGACATCACCCCGACCCTGCTCGACTATGCCGGCGTCCCGGCCGCCCCGCCGCCGGCCGCGCCGATCGAGGGCGCCAGCCTGCGCGGCGTGCTGACGGGCGTGGCCCGGACCGCGCATGCGCCGGACGCGCCGATCGGCCTTGAGGCGGCCGGCGATGCGGCCCTGTTCAAGGGCGACCTGAAACTGACGCGCAACGCGGGCCGCCTGGGCGATCCGCGCTGGCGGCTCTACGATATCGTCCGCGATCCGGGCGAGACGCACGACCTCAGCGCCGCCCAGCCGGGCAAGGCCGCCGAATTGCTGGCCGACTATCGCGCCTGGGCGGCGCGTGTCGGCGTGGCCGAGGTCCCGCCGGGCTACGCGCCCGACAGGGAGGTCGCCAAGGACATCTTCCTGCGCATCGCCGAGACGTTCGCCCTGCCGCTGACGGCGGGCCTGCTGGTGGTGTTCGGGCTCATTGCATTCGCGGCCTGGCGCTACGCCCGGTGGCGGGAAACCAAAGGGGAGGGGCCTGTGGCTCGAACATTGACGCGGGGCCTGATCGGCCTGGTCGGCCTGCTGGCCCTGTTGCTGGCCAGCCGGTTCTGGATGGCGCCCGACAAGGTCGGCGCGACCATGGGGCTGATGGCCGACGGGGCCGCGGGCCTCGGCACGCTGCGAGCCGACATGGCCGGCTTCTTCGGCGCCTCGGGCGTGATGCTGCTGCTGGCGGCCATCCGCAACGACGCCAAATGGCTGAAGCCCGTGCTGCTGCTGCTGTCGATCGCCCTGACCGGCCGGGTGCTGAACCTGGTCCTGACCCAGGGCGGCCAGATCCTGATCCCGCCGATGGTCGTCGAGGCGGTGCTGATCGGCATTACGCTGCTGGGCCTGCGGGTGATGGGCGGCAAGGCGAAGTGAGCCGGCCTGCGCATCCGGATCTGGCCGCCCTCGCCGGGATACGGGTGCACGGGCTCGACCTGTCCTATTTCACCGGCAAGCTGCAGGCCTACCTGCGTTACTGCGAGCTGCCGTTCGACTTTGTCGACATGGATACGGCCGGCCTGCGCCGCGCGGCCAGGGCCACCGGCATGGCCCAGATGCCGGCGGTCGAACTGGTCGACGGTCGCTGGATGACCGACACCACGGCGATCATCGGCTGGATCGAGGCGGGCCGCGCCGGTCCAGAGGTCACGCCGCGCGATCCGGTCCTGCGCTTCTTCAGTCTGCTGCTGGAAGACTATGCCGACGAGTGGCTGTGGCGCCCGGCGCTGCACTACCGCTGGAGCTTCCAGCCCGATACGGCCCTGATGGGCCGGCGTATCGCCGCGGAGATGCTGCGCGACGTTCCCGGGCCGCTGGCCCTGCGCACGGCGGTGATCATCGCCCGGCAGCAGCGCAAATATGTGCGCGGCGACGGCATCACCCCGGCCACGCGCGACGCGGTCGAAGATCTCTACCGCCGGACTCTCGCCGCGCTGGAGGCGATCCTCGCCACGCGGCCCTTCCTGCTCGGTGACCGGCCGAGCCTCGCCGACGTCGGCTTCATGGGTTCGATGTTCCGCCATTTCAGCCTCGACCCGACGCCCGCGCGGATCATGCGCGACACGGCGCCGGCGGTGTTCGAATGGGTGGCGCGGATGTGGAACGCGAAGGCGTCTAGGATGACGGGGCGCGCGCTGCTCGAGGTCATCCCTGACGACTGGCAGCCCTTCCTCGGGGAGATGGCGACCGGCTATCTGCCGTACCTCGCGGCCAACGCCGAGGCCGCTGCGGCGGGCCAGGCGACATTCGCGGCGACCCTGCAGGGCGTCGACTGGCGGCTGCCGGTCAATCTCAACCGGGTCCATTGTCTGAAGGCGTTGCAGACGGCGTTCACGGCGTTGCCCCCCGACGCGGCGACGGCGGTGCGGGCGCGGCTGGAGGCGGCGGGGGCCTGGACGCCGCTGTGGCGGTTCACGGCGCCGGACATCGGCTTCGACCCGCAAGGCCGTCTGCCGTTCCTGACGCCGGAGACGGCCTGGTCACCCGGCGCCGCGCCGAAGCGGGGCAGGCCGACATCCCACGACGGCGCCGCGCGCTAGGGGCGACAGGCCATCGAGGTTCTGACGGCGATCGTCTCTTATCCTCCCCTCTGGGGGAGGTGGC
>CANJYY010000003.1 GCA_947479185.1 Caulobacteraceae bacterium | reverse complement strand
GGGTGTTCAGACCCTCGACCGCCTCGGCCCAGACGTCACCGCCACGGCCGCCGTCACCACCGTCGGGACCCCCGTACTCGATGTACTTCTCGCGCCTGAACGACACAGCGCCGCCGCCGCCGTTTCCGGAGCGGATATAGATTTTGCACTGGTCTAGAAACTTCATGGCTCGGCTTATGAATTCAAACGGGGGCAGGGAGAAGGCGCCGCCCTTACCACAAGTTCACTTGAGGTGCGCGGGTTTCGCCTTCAACACTCCTCGCCATGCTCCGTCGCCAGATGCTCGCCACCCTGTCCGCCGTCGGCCTGGGTCCCGTTCTTGGCGCCTGTGCGGAGGAGGTCGAGGCCCAGGGTGTCAACGCCCTGCAGGCCCAGAGCGGGGCCCCCGCGCTTGCGGGCGCCGTGGTCGGCGTCGACGGGATCAAGCTGATCGAGTTCGCCGGCGTTCGTCGCCAGGGCGAACAGCCGAGGGTCGGCCCCGCCGAGCTCTGGCACCTGGGCTCCAACACCAAGGCCATGACGGCGGCGCTCTATGGCCGGCTCGTCGACCAGGGAAAGGCCCGCTGGCAGGCCACACTCGGCGAGCTGTTCGAGGGCGTCCGGCTCGACCCCGGCTTCGCCCGTCAGAGCGTCGAGGCGCTGATGGGCCACCGCAGCGGCATGCTGGATGCGTCGGTCATGGGCCCCGGCTACCTGATCAACGCGCACGATGACGTTCGACCGCCGCCTGTCCAGCGGGCCGATCTGACCGCCCGGATCCTCGGCAAGCCGCCGGGGGGCAAGGTCGGAACCTTCGCCTACAGCAACCTCGGCTACGTCGTGCTGGGCTCGGCGATCGAACGGATCACGGGACGGTCCTGGGAAGAGGCCATAACCGCCGAGCTGTTCACCCCGCTCGGCATGGCCAGAGCCGGCTTCGGCGCGCCGCTGGGCGCCAACGCCTGGGGTCACCGTCCCGCGCTGATCTTCGCCGGCCCGCTGAAGGGGGTCGATCCGGCCGGCACGTCGGACAATCCCGTCGCGCTCGGACCGGCCGGCCGCGCGCACGCCAATCTGACCGACTACGCCAGGTTTCTGCGGCTCTTCCTCACCGACGGCGGCGATGTCCTGACGCCCGCCACGGTGAAGACCCTGACCACGCCCCTGCCCGGCGAGGACACGCCCTATGCGCTCGGCTGGGGGATCATGACCCCGCCCTGGGCCAAAGGGCCGGTGCTCGGGCACGAGGGCAGCAACACCATGTGGCACGCCGTCGCCATCGTCTCCCCGGCCCACAGGCTGGCCTTCGTCGGTGTCGCCAACGGCCCGCGCGGCGCCACCCGCAGCGCCGCCCGCAAATTCGCCGTGCAGCTCCGCAAACGTTTCATCCCCGACTGATGGGAAAGCCCATGACCCGCGCCCCCAAGAAGAGCGAAAGCCTCGAGATCCGTCTCCCCTACGAGACCAAGACCGCCTTCATGGCCCGTTGCCGTCAGGACGGGCTGACGGCCAGCGAGGCTCTTCGCGCCGATATCGACGCCCGGCTGGCCCGCAAGTCCGCCGCCCCGTGGAAACAGGTTCGCGCCCTGGCCGGGGCCGCTGTTCTGCTCGGTGTCGGCGCCACCGCCCTGCCGTCGCTCGCCGCCGCTGTCTCCGGCCCCAGCTTCGCCAGCCTCGACAAGGACCGCGACGGCGCCCTGGCCTTCCGTGAGTTCTCGGCCGCCCCGGTGCGCATCGAGGCCGGCGGCCTGACGTTCGCCGCGGACCCGGCCCTGACCCGCCAGCTGCAACGTCGCGCCTTCGACGCATGCGACGCCAACCACGACGGCCTGCTCAGCCCGGCCGAGTTCCACAAGGGCGCGCAGGCCTAGCGGATCGGCCTGAAGAACCGGTCCCACTGCAGGTCGAGCCAGGTCCAGGGCTTCAACAGCCCCGCGCCCGGATGCCAGGAGGCCAGCACCATGTCGGCCCGCCCGACGATGTCCTGCGCCGCCACGAACCCGACCCCGCCCGCCGCCGTCGGCCAGCGGCTGTCCAGCGAGTTGTCGCGGTTGTCGCCCATCATGAAGTACTGGCCCTCGGGCACGACATAGACCCCCGTGTCGTCGCCGGGCGCTTCTCCCCGGTCGAAGGTGGCGTAGGTCCGCCCGCCGGGCAGTCGCTCGTCGAGGCGCCGCGGGTGGATGTCCGGATCGTCCCGGTCGAGGGCGACGCCCCGGTCGGTGCGCGGGATGGCCACACCGTTGACGCTCACGACGCCGTCCTGAACCTGCACCCGGTCTCCGGGCAGGCCGATCACCCGCTTGATCAGGGTCTTGCCCGGATCGACGCTGCTGAGAAACACCACCACCTCGCCCCGCTTCGGCCCCGCGCCCAGCACCCGGCCTTCGAACAAGGGCGGCGCAAACGGCAGGGACGCCCCGCTCCAGCCGTAGGCGAACTTGGAGACCACGATGTAGTCGCCCGTCACCAGGCCCGGCTCCATCGACGAGGACGGAATGGTGAAGGGCTGCCAGGCGACGATGCGGAAGATGATCGCAAGGCCGAGGGCGATCGCCGCGGTGCGCAGGATGTCGAGGGCTTCGGCCCGCAGGGTGGGTTTGGGGGCGTCGTCGGTATCGGTCACGGGAGGCTCCGGCTGTTGCCCCGCCAGCAGAGCCGCCGCCCTGCCTTCACGCCAGCAAACCTCTGTCCGGACGCCGGTGAAAGTCTGTCCGGACAACGCCTCGGTCAGTCGTGCGCCGCGTAGAACCAGTGGTTCGGCGCCGCCGTTAGAGGCTCGGCCCTCGCCGGCTCGGGATACCGGGTGTGGATCATCCAGCTGGCCACCGGCACGGCCATCGACTGGCCGTGGGTCCGGTCCGCCCCGGTCATCAGCCTCACCTCGTCCTCGTCGATATGGGCCTCCTTGATCCGCAGGGTGATCATGGCGCTCTGCAGGGTCTTCGCGTCGAACTTGCCGGCGCAACGATCCCCGACCTGCCCGGTTGCGGCCAGATACTCGAGGCCGCAGGTGCGCAACTCGGCCGCCAGCCATTCATAGGCCTTGCGATGCTGGGTCAGCTTGGCTTGCGACGCCTCGAACCCGAGCACCGGGTCCTGCCGGGCGCAGGCGACCAACCCCAGGGCGATCAGAATGACGGCAAAACGGGGCAAGGCGTCCTCCGGAGCAATATGTCTAGACTTATTCATCGGAGCGAGCCGGGGACACCTTGAATTGCCGGGCTCAGCCTCGGGCGAGGCTGGGCGGCGGCTCCGGCGGCCATTCACGGTGTCCCCTCTCATCCGGCCGGCGTCACCAGCGCGGCCACAAATCGACCCACAAACCCTGCGCATCGGGCTACGCAGCGACCTACGCTGCGGGCTACATTCCCGGCGACCCGGGCAACCCAAAAGCCTACGCCGCAAAGGCTTTGAGCCGGTTTTGCGGCGTCCATGCGGCGCATCGCCTTTTTTGTGGGTCGGGCCGGGGCGATATAATGGGTTGCCGCTTCGATAGGCGGGGCGCCAGTCTGCCGGCTGGAGAGACCATCTATGACCATGCCCGCCGCGCCCAAGTCGTCCGGATCCTGGATCGCCATCGGCCTGTGCCTGCTGGCGGCCATGCTGGAAGGCTTCGACATCGCCTCCATGGGCGTGGCGGCGCCTAAGCTCGTTCCCGATCTCGGCCTCAGCCCCGCGGAGGCGGGAACCGCCTTCATCGCCAGTCCCTGCGGTCTGTTCGTCGGCGCCCTGCTGGCCGGACCGTTCGCCGACCGGGTGGGTCGCAAGCCGGTGCTGCTGGTCTCGGTGGTCATCTTCGGCCTGTTCAGCCTGGCCACGGCCTGGGCCCAGAACCTCGACGTCCTGCTGGTCATCCGCTTCCTTTGCGGGGTCGGTCTGGGCGGCGCCATGCCGATGCTGCTGGCCATGTCGTCCGAACTGGCCGGCGAGAAGCGCAAGGCCCTGACCGTCGGCCTGGTGACCGCCGGCCTGCCGCTCGGCGGCGCCCTGGTCGGCCTCCTCGCCCGCAGCGACGCGGCCCAGGCCGACTGGCGGCTGATCTTCCTCGTCGGTGGCGCGGCGCCCATCCTGCTGGCGGTGCTGCTGTGGCTGTTCCTGCCTGAAACAAAGGCGAAGTCAGCCGAGGACGTGCTGTCCGGCGATTCCCTTCACGCCCTGTTCGGTCGCGAACGGCTGGCCACGACGATCTCCCTCTGGCTCAGCTTCGCGGCCATCGCCCTGGTGCTGCACCTGTTCCTGAACTGGCTGCCGATCCTGCTCGGCCAGCGCGGCATCGCGCCCCGGGATACCGCCGGCATCATGACCCTGTTCAACATCGGCGGGGCGCTCGGCGGCCTGTTCGCCGGCTGGGCTATCGACCGCATGGGGGCCAGGCGGCCGTTTCTCGGCATCTTCCTGCTGCTGATGCTGGTGCTGATCGTCCTGTCCGGCCTGACCGGCGCGACCAGCCTGTCCCTGTTCGCCTTCGCGGCCGGGTTCCTGATCATGGCCGGCCAGTTCGGCCTCTACGCCCTCGCGCCGCAGCACTATGGCGAGAAGGTGCGCGGCGTCGGCGTCGGCGCGGCGGTCTCGGCCGGTCGGCTGGGATCGGTGTTCGGCCCGCTGGTGGCCGGAGCCCTGCTGACCGGCGGGGCGACCAGCGGCGACGTCGTCATGTCGACCGTGCCGATCGTCGCCGTCGCCGGTCTGGCGGCCCTGGCGCTCACCAAGTGGGGGCGGAAGGCCTAAGGCCTTCCTGTTCTAGGCCTTGTGCAGAAGCAGGGTCTGCAGATCCGCCTCTTTTCGGGCGTCCCAGGCGTCCAGGAACATGCGGAACTGATACCAGCCATAGGCCGGCGGATTGCCGCCCAGCGCCTCGTAGTTGGCGTTGAAGAAGGCGACCTTGTCCTGCCCTTCCGGCACCGGGTTGGGCAGGTTCGACAGCACCACGCTGCAGGCCTTCATCAACCGCGCCATGCGCGCCTCGCCACCCTCCTGCGCCAGCCAGAAGGCGACGGCGACGCGGTTGGCGTGGATTTCGTTCTGGTACAGTAGGCTCTGGTCGTCGGCCTGGCCGCGATAGGTGTCAATGCAGTGAGACAGTTCGTGCGGCACGAGGAAGGCGTTGAACACCTCGCCGAAGAAGACCTCCGGGGTCATCTCCGCGCCCTTGGCCCAGCCGGCGATCAGGTCCTGGAACGGCGGCGGGCACTGGCTCCAGGCGACGCTGTGCAGCTCGGTGCAGGCGGGGTTCACCCAGGACAGCTGCGGGGTAAAGCTGATGAAGACCTTGGGCGGGGTCATGCCCCGGGTGACATCGCCGCCCAGTTCGAAGAACCGGACCAAGGTCGCCTCAACCTGGGCCTTCACGGCCTCGGCCGAATCGCTGGCCCAGGCCGGCGCGGTCATCGCCGTCGCCGCCAGGCCTGTGGCCGCCAACAACAGCTGGCGCCTGTCCATAATGCTCAAAACACGATCCCCCTGATGCAACAACGTTCGACCAACTACAGCAGGTCGAACGCCGTTCCAATCAGAGATCGACTACAGTGGTGCGCTGAGTTCCTGGACTTCTTCGAAGGTCCGCAGGCCGGGCTTCTGGGCGCAGACCAGCACGGCCATGTTGCCGGGCGGGTGCTTGTTGGCCAGCATCTTCTCGTGGGCGTCGGGGATGGCGTCCCAGGTGAAGACTTCCGACAGGGCCGGGTCGACGCGGCGGTCGATGACCAGCTGGTTCGCCGCCGAGGCCTGCGCCAGGTTGGCGAAGTGGCTGCCCTGGACGCGCTTCTGGCGCATCCACAGGAAGCGGGCGTCCATGGTCAGGTTGAAGCCGCTGGTGCCGGCGCAGATGACCACCATGCCGCCGCGCTTCACCAGGAACACCGACACAGGGAAGGTGGCCTCGCCGGGGTGTTCGAACACCAGGTCGACGTCCTTGCTGCCGGTGATCTGCCACACGGCCTTCCCGAACTTGCGGGTCTCCTTCATGTAGTCGCTGAACTCGGGGCCGTTGACCGTCGGCAGCTGGCCCCAGCAGTTGAAGTCCTTGCGGTTCAGCACGGCCTTGGCGCCCTGGCTGAGCACGAAGTCGACCTTGTCCTCCGAGCTGACCACGCCGATGGCGTTGGCCCCGGCCACGGCGGCCAGCTGCACGGCGAATACGCCCAGACCCCCCGAGGCGCCCCAGACCAGCACGTTCTGACCGGGCTTCAACTCATGCGGCTTGTGGCCGAACAGCATGCGGTAGGCGGTGGCGAGCGTGAGGGTGTAGCAGGCGGCCTCTTCCCAGGTCAGGTGCTTGGGGCGCGGCATCAGCTGGCGCGACTGCACCCGGCAGAACTGGGCGAAGCTGCCGTCCGGCGTCTCGTAGCCCCAGATGCGCTGGCTGGCCGAGAACATCGGGTCGCCGCCGTTGCACTCCTCGTCGTCGCCGTCGTCCTGGTTACAGTGGATGACCACCTCGTCGCCGCACTTCCAGCGGCGCACCTTGCTGCCGACGGCCCAGACGATGCCGGACGCGTCCGACCCGGCGATGTGGTAGGGCAGCTTGTGGACGTCGAGCACACTCATCGGCTCGCCGAGCGCGGCCCAGACGCCGTTGTAGTTGACGCCAGCGGCCATCACGAGGACCAGCACCTCGTCCTCGCCGATCTCCCAGGTGGGCACCACCTCGACCTGCATGGCCGTGGCCGGACGCCCGTGGCGCTCCTTGCGCACGGTCCAGGCGTACATGTTTTTCGGGACATGGAAGGGCGGCGGAATCTCGCCGATCTCGTACAGGTCCTTCACGGGCGTCTTCTCAAGCGTGGCGGTGGTCATCTTGGCGGTCCGTTGAGCGTTCTTGGGGGCGCGTTTCTGTTGCAATGCAGTAGCGCCGGGTCGTGTTCCGGCGGTTCGCGGAGCATCGGGCCGCCCGACGAAAACCGGCCCGTGATCCGTCTCTTTCCCCGGAATCGGCGCAAAGCTGTGCCCTGAGACACCGCCGTTCACCGCCCGTAGGGGAAGGATCGTGTGACAAGCGGATGAAACTGGCAAGCGGATTCTTGTGCGGCGCAACATGGCCGTGGGGCCCTCGGGGGTGCTAGGGCTGCCGCAAGGGAGGGCCGCATCGCCATGACCATCCATTTCAGCCGTCCGGCGGCGCATGTCGCGCTGATCGAACTGGACCTGCCGCCGACCAATGCGCTGGGCGCCGCCATGCGCCGGCTGATGACCACGGGGCTGGACGCGATCGAGGCCGATCCCGGTATCCGTTGCATCGTGCTGACTGGCCGGGGCCGGCTGTTCTGCGCCGGCAACGACCTGCGCGAGCTGGCCGACCGGGCGGCGGACGACCTGTCCCCGATCAGCGACTTCAATGCGCTGATGGGCCGCATCGAGGCGCTGCGGATGCCGGTGATCGCGGCGGTCAACGGCGGGGCGCTGGGCGGCGGGCTGGATCTGGCCCTGTCCTGCGACATCCGGCTGGCGGCCGAGGGCGCGACCTTCACCGCGTCCGGCGTCAATGTCGGGCTGATGGCCTCGGCCGGACGGCTGCCGACGCTGATCGGCGTGGCGGCGGCCAAGGCCATGCTGCTGACGGGCCTGCCGGTCGATGCGGCGACGGCGCTGCGCACCGGGCTGGTCACGGCCGTCTGGCCGGCCGAGCGTCTGCTGGATGAAGCCCTGACCCTGGCGGGCCATATCGCCAGCCGCGCGCCGCTGGCCGTCGAGGCGGCCAAGCGGTTCGCCGGCATGGATCCGACCGAGCGCGCGGCGCGGATGGACGCGGCGCTCGAAGCCCTGGCCGCCAGCGCCGATCACCGCGAGGCGGTCGCCTCGTTCCTCGAAAAGCGGCCGGCGGTCTTCTCCCGGTCCTGAGTCCGCCTTGAAGTCGCCGCCGCGGGCGGGGCAACATGCCGGTTCCGGACGATCAGGAGACGCCCAAAGTCGATGCCAGCCCTCGGACTTCTGCTCGCCGTGAGCCTGCCCCTGATCGGGGGCGGCAAGCCGGAGGCGACCGTTTCGCCCTGCCTGTGGGGCGCGCTGCCGCCGTCCAAGGACCAGGTGCTGGCCGCGCCGGACTTTCCGACCTTCGGCCGGCTGCGCCGGCAGTACAGCGACGCGGACTGGACACTGGCCTTCTCGCGCTGCGGCCTCGGCGAGGAAGCCGACGGCGTGGCGACCCGGGCGGTGACCTATTACGAGGCCTCGCTGTGGACCGAGCGACGGCTGGCCGCCAAGTGGCCGGCGGCCACGCTGGAAGCGGCGGTCGACGCGATCCCGGAAAAGGACCTGGCCTACTTCTGGCAGCTGCCGGCGCCCGACAAGCGCACGCCCGACTATCTCGACAAGCGCGCCAGGGCCCAGGCCCGCGTCTACAAGGCGTTCGGTCGGGCCGGGCCGGTGCAGCCGCTCGACGATCTCGACATCTTCATCACCAGCCGCGTCGGCTGGCGCCTGGCCGAGATCGACTACCGCCGGATCAAGGCCGGTCCGTAAGCACGAATCTTGCGCCGCGCGGGCCGCGACACATTCGCCGCGCAAAAATGTTGCACCGCAGCAGGCAGATCGCCATGATCCGCCGCCATGACCCAGAAGCCTTTCCAGCACGCCCCCGACGCTCCGTGGATCTTCCGCACCTATGCGGGCCACTCCACGGCCGAGAAGTCCAACGCCCTGTACCGGCGCAACCTCGCGGCCGGGCAGACCGGGCTGTCGGTGGCCTTCGACCTGCCGACCCAGACCGGCTACGACGCCGACCACATCCTGGCGCGGGGCGAGGTGGGCAAGGTCGGGGTGCCGGTCGGCCATCTGGGCGACATGCGGCTGCTGTTCGACGCCATCCCGCTCGACAAGATGAACACCTCGATGACGATCAACGCCCCGGCCGCCTGGCTGCTGGCGATGTACGTCGCCCTGGCCGACGAGCAGGGTGCGCCACGCTCGGCGCTGCAGGGCACGACGCAGAATGATCTGATCAAGGAATATCTCAGCCGCGGGACCTACATCTTCCCGCCGGAACCCAGCCTGCGCCTGATCGGCGACATGATCGCCTGGTGCTACCGCGAGGTTCCGAAATGGAACCCGATGAACGTCTGCAGCTACCACCTGCAGGAAGCGGGAGCGACGCCGGAGCAGGAGCTGGCCTACGCCCTGGCCACGGCCATCTCGGTGCTCGATACGGTCAAGGCCGGCGGTCAGGTCCCCGACGAGGACTTCGAGATCGTCTGCTCGCGGATCAGTTTCTTCGTCAACGCCGGCGTCCGGTTCGTCACCGAGCTGTGCAAGATGCGCGCGTTCACCGCCCTGTGGGACGAGATCCTGAAGGACCGCTACGGCGTGCAGGACGCCAAGGCCCGCCGCTTCCGCTACGGGGTGCAGGTCAACAGCCTGGGCCTGACCGAGCAGCAGCCGGAGAACAATCCCTACCGCATCCTCATCGAGGCGCTGGCGGTGACCCTGAGCAAGGACGCCCGCTGCCGCGCGCTGCAGCTGCCGGCGTGGAACGAGGCGCTCGGCCTGCCGCGCCCGTGGGACCAGCAGTGGAGCCTGCGCATGCAGCAGGTGCTGGCCTATGAGACCGACCTGCTGGAATACGAGGACCTGTTCGCCGGCAGCCATGTGGTCGAGGCCAAGGTCGCCGAGCTGAAGGCCGGCGCCCTGGCCGAACTGGCGAAGATCGACGCCATCGGCGGGGCCGCCGCGGCCATCGGCTACATGAAGAGCGAACTGGTCGGCTCCAATGCCGCGCGGGTGCGGGCGGTCGAGACCGGCGGCATGACCGTGGTCGGCGTCCACCGCTGGACGGACACGGAGCAATCGCCGCTGTCGGCCGGCGAAGGCTCGATCGAGACCGTCGATCCGAAACTGGAGGCGGGCGTCGTCGAGCGGCTGAAGGCCTGGTGCGCGGCCCGCGACAACGCCGCCGTCGAGGCCGCCCTGGCCGACCTGAAGGCCGCCGCCCGCGACGGCCGCAACATCATGGAGCCCTCGATCGTCGCGGCCAAGGCCGGGGTGACCACCGGCGAATGGTCGTTCGCCCTGCGCGAGGTGTTCGGCGAATACCGCGGTCCGACCGGCGTCGCCGTGGTCGTCGCCGCCGGCGAGGACGCCGAGGACATCGAGGCGGTCAAGAAGGACGTCGAGCGGGTCGGTCAGCTGCTCGGCCGCACCCTGACCTATCTGATCGGCAAGCCGGGTCTCGACGGCCACTCCAACGGCGCCGAACAGATCGCCACCCGCGCCCGCGCCGTCGGCATGGAGGTGCATTACGACGGCATCCGCTCGACCCCGGACGAGATCGTCCGCCGGGCCAAGGAAACGAAGGCCCACGTCGTCGGCCTGTCGATCCTCAGCGGCTCGCACCTCGATCTGGTGCAGGAAGTCGTGCGGGTCATGCGGGTCGAGGGGCTGGGCCACATCCCGGTGGTCGTCGGGGGCATCATCCCGCCCGACGACGCCCTGATCCTCAAGCAGATGGGCGTGCGGCGGGTCTATACGCCCAAGGACTTCAAGCTCACCCAGATCATGGCCGACGTGGTCAAGGTGGTCGAGGACGCGGCGCTCGCGCCGGCCTGACGTCGGCGTACACCTCAATTTGGGGCATCGGAGGGGTGGCCATTCCGGACGGACGCCTTTAGGCAGACGCCCCGAAGGGAATTTACCATGTCCGACACCAGCGCTTTCCGGATCCACACCGCCGACACCGCGCCCGCGTTCGGCCTGGCGGCCCTGTTCTCCGGCGTGGACGGCCTGGTTCGCGCGGCCGGGGTGGTGGCCCTGGGCTCCTTCCTGTTCGGCATGATCGTCGTCCTGATCGCAGCGGCCTGACATCCCGCCGGGGCCGGGTTAGCCTCGCATCCATGCCCTTGCTTGATCGCCTGCGCCGGCCGAACCACAGGCTGACGGCCCTCGGCTGGACGGTCCTGCTGGGCATCCTCGCGGCGATGATCGCGGTGATCGTGCTGGTGGCCCGTCTGCCGGGCGCGAATCCCTGGTGGCTGCTGGGCCTGGTCCTGATCAGCGGCCTCGGCCGTCTGGTCGCCTCAGCCCTGAGCCGCCGGCTTCAGTCCGCCCAGCCGCCAGGCGGCCAGCCAGCCGGCGAGCGAGACCGGCAGGAAGGCCGCGAACAGCCAGACGCCGTTGGCCGCTCCGACGTCGGGATCGACCCCGTCGGCGAAGCCAAGCGCGCCGGCGACGGCGCTGGAGGCCGCGGCCCCGAAGGCCCCGCCGATCAGCTGGGCGGTCGGGACGGCTGACGAGCCGAGCGCCTGTTCGCCCGCCGGCAGGCTGGCGACGATACGTTTGGCGACGAAGGCCCAGGACAGGCCGAATCCGGACCCCATGACGATCATCGCCACGACGATGCTGGCCAGCGAGCCGCGCGGCACGGCCCAGGCCGCCCAGGCGGTTCCGGCCACCACCAGGGTGGCGCCCAGCCGGATCATCAGGCCGTCGCGATTCCGGACGCCGGCCACCAGCATGGCCACGACCGTCCAGCCGGCGGCGATGGCGGTGATCACATAGCCGGCCAGCAGCGGCGAGGCGCCGTGGATCACCTGGACGAAGGCCGGGCCGTAGACGGTGAAGGCGATGGTCGCCACCTCCAGCGCGAAGATCATCAGATAGCCGGCCCCCGCGGCGCGGGTCAGGTCGCCGGCCGACAGCGGCAGCAGGACGCCGCCGGCCTTCGCGTCGATGCGCAGCAGCAGGGCCAGGCTGGCGAGGCCCGCGAGACCCAGACCCGCGGCCAGCCAGACGGGGCCGACCACGCCGGCGGCGGCGATCAGCGTCACGCCGAGCGTCAGTACGACCAGCTGCGCCACCGGCACGCGGGTCGTCGCCTCGGGCGCCGGGGCGGCCTTCTTCACCAGCAGGAAGGTCGCGACGACAAACACCAGGCCCTGGACGCCGAAGAACCAGAAGGCGTCGCGCCAGACGCCGCTTTCAGCGAACAGGGCGCCGATCAGCGGCCCCAGCAGGGTCGCCACGCCCCAGACCCCGGCAATGGCGCCATAGACCCGCACCCACAGCTTCTCGGGAAACAGGGCGTTGATGGCCACGTAGCAGAGGGCGACCACCGCGCCGGCGCCGAGGCCCTGGATCAGCCGGCCGGCGACGAACACCAGAAAGTCGGGCGCCAGTGCGCTGATCGCGCAGCCGAGGGCGTAGGCGAGGCCCGCCAGCGCCGTGGCCGGCCTCAGGCCCAGCGTCATCGACACCCGGCCCGACACCGCCCCGGCGATGATCGAGGCCAGCAGGAAGGCCGCCACCGACCAGCCGAAATACTGGAACCCGCCGATCTCCTTCGCGATGGTCGGCGTCAGGGTAACGGTCACCAGCGCATCGGCCGCGTTCAGCCAGATGCCGAGGCACAGAAACGCGAACCGCGCCGCCAGCCCGGGCGCCATCAGATCGCGCCAGCCGGCGCCGTCGGTCTTGTCGGTCGGGGTCGTCATGGTCCTGTCTAGATGGACGCATCCGGCCGTCGCGCCAAGGATGCTGGCGCCGCTGGCCCGCCCGCGCAAAAATGGCGCAACGATAGAACAAGGAAACGCGCCATGGCCCTCGTGCCCTTCGCCGACATCGACACGCTGCCGCCCAAGGCGAAGGACTACTGGGACAGGCTGGCGGCCAAGCTGAACATCTTCCGCATGCTGGCCAACGCCGACACCATGATGGAGCCGGCGCTGCGCTTCGGCGGCGCGATCCTGAGCAAACAGGACCTCGGCGCCGACCTGCGCGAGCTGGTCATCCTGCTGGTCGCCGAGCTCGAGGGCGGCGAGTACGAGTGGAACCAGCATGTGCCGATCGGCCTGAAGTGCGGCTGCACCCAGGCCCAGATCGACGCCCTGGCCGCCCGCCGCCTCGACGATCCCGCCTTCAACGCCAAAGAGAAGGCCCTGGTCGCCTTCGCCGCCGAGGTGATCGAGAAGGTCAAGGCGAGCGAGGCCTCGCTGGCCGAGGCGCAGAGGCACTTCAGCCCCAAGGAGATCGTCGAGATCATCCTGACCTGCGGCTTCTACATGACCATGGCCCGGCTGACCGAAACGACCCGCACCGACATCGACCCGCCCGCCGGCAGCGTGGTGGTGGATTCACTGAAGAGGTGAAGGGTCAGGGACAGACACCTCAGGTGTCTGTCCCGATCTCGGCGCGCATGGAAACGATGCTCGTTTCCCGGGCGCCGGTCGTGCTATCGGCCCCGCTGTCATTTTCCCGACGCAGGCGCAGGCGAACGTCGTCCACCATAACCCCATGGCCACCTATCGCGCTCCCCAGGCCCGCAGGCCCCACATCGAGAAACGCGCCCGACGCCAGACGCTGGCGGCCCGGGTGGTCGGGTTCGTGCTGCTCTGGGGCCTTGTCGGGCTGATGACGCTGGTGGCCGACCGGGCCATGCCGCGCGAGCACCTGCCGTGGAAGACGCTGGCGATCATTGATCCGGTCGGGGCGGCGACGAAGGTCAAGGCCGCCCGCGCGGGCGAGGACCCGGCCGCCTGTCGCGCCATCCTGGTCCAGGGCGGCATCGACTATGCCGAGGTGGCCCCGACGACCGGCCAGTGCGGCCTGACAGACACCGTGCGGCTGACGTCTGGGCTCGCGCCGCTGACGCCGGCCGATGCGCCGCTGACCTGTCGGGAGGCGCTGGCCTTCAGCATCTGGGAGCGCCAGGTAGTCCAGGCAGCGGCGTTCGACGAACTGGGCCAGGCCGTGGTCGGCATCGACCACTACGGCAGCTACGCCTGCCGGCGGCAGTACGGAAAGACCGAGGGGCCGATCAGCGAGCACGCCACGGCCAACGCCATCGACGTGGCCGCCTTCCGGCTGGCCGACGGGGCGGTGATCTCGGTTGCGCGCGACTGGGCCGACCCCGGTCCGAAGGGTCGCTTCCTCCACCGGGTGCGCGACGGCGGCTGCCGGATTTTCCTGACCACGCTCGGTCCCGACTACAATGTCGAGCACCATGACCACTTCCACCTGGACATGGGCGGCTGGCCGAAGTGTGGGTGACGCCGAGGCTCGTCACGACCCTGGCGCGCGTTTTTAGGTTCTTTCCCCCTACGGCAACGCGCTACCGATAGTGCAGGGCTCGCGGCAAGACGGGCGCAGGACTGCCACAGGGGAGAGACGACATGGCCGATTTCAGCCAGTTCGCGGGGCGCGCCTGCCCTGAATGGTACGCCGAGCCGCAGCTGGGCATCTTCATCCACTGGGGCATGTTCGCCATTCCGGCCTTCGCGCCGCCGGGCAAGTCGATCACCGAGCTGTTCGAGACGGCCTATGACGACGCCTTCGTCCAGGGGCCGTACGCGGAGTGGTACGAGAACGCCCTGCGCGACCCGGACAGCCCGACCAGCAAGCATCACCGCCAGCACTGGGGCGACGCGCCCTACACCGCCTTCCGCGAGCCGTTCGAAAAGGCCGCCGAGGCCTTCGACGCCAATGTCTGGGCCGATCTGTTCAAGGCGGCGGGCGCCAAATATGTGGTGTTCGTCACCAAGCACCATGACGGCTACTGCCTGTGGCCCACGGACGTCGAGAACCCCTGGCGGCCGGGCTGGAATTCGAAGCGCGACTTCATCGGCGAGCTGGCCGAGGCGGTCCGCGCGCGCGGCATGCGCTTCGGCCTCTACTATTCCGGCGGGCTGGACTGGACGGCCCATCCGCGGCTGATCCGCAACATGGGCGAGCTGTTCGCCGGCATCCCGACCGACCAGGCCTATCGAGACTACGCCGTGGCCCAGGTCCGCGAGCTGATCGACCGCTACAAGCCCTCGGTGCTGTGGAACGACATCGGCTGGCCCAACGCCGAGGATCTGCCTGAGCTGTTCGCCCACTACTACGCGGTCGTGCCCGACGGGGTGATCAACGACCGCTGGATGGGCAATTCGGGCATGTTCGAGAGCCTGCGCGACCCCGCCGCCTGCGAGGCCTTCAACGCCTTCATCAAGGCGCGCATCGCCGAGAGCGGCGTCCATGGCGGCGGCGGGTCGGTCCCGCCCCACTGCGACTTCCGCACCGTGGAATACAGCACCGGCGACCACATCGTGGACGAGAAGTGGGAGTCGACGCGGGGCCTCGGCCTCGCCTTCGGCTACAACGCCGCCGAGGCCACCGACGACTATCTGACCGGCCAGGGCCTGATTGATCTGTATACGGAGGTTACCGCCGGCGGCGGCAACCTGCTGGTCAATGTCGGCCCCCGCGCCGACGGTTCGATCCCGGAAATCCAGTCGGAGACGCTGCTGACGCTTGGGCGATCGCTCGCTTGACGCAGCGGCCGCTTCCCCTCAGGTTGCCTCCCAACTTCAAACAAGCGTTTAAGGGAGAGACGTCATGGCTGCCGAAGGCACGCTTTTCGATCTGACTGGCAAGGTCGCGATCATCACCGGCAGCTCGCGCGGCATCGGCAAGGCCATCGCCGAGCGCATGGCCCAGCACGGCGCCAAGGTGACCATCTCCTCGCGCAAGGCCGGCCCCTGCGACGAGGTCGCCGCCGAGATCAACGCGGCCTACGGCGCGGGCACGGCCATCGCCGTCCCGGCCAACATCTCGTCCAAGGAAGACCTGCAGCGGCTGGTCGACGAGACGAAGAAGGCGTTCGGCAAGGTCGACATCGTCGTCTGCAACGCCGCGTCCAACCCCTACTACGGCCCGCTCGCCGGCATCGCCGACGACCAGTTCCGCAAGATCCTCGACAACAACATCATCTCCAACCACTGGCTGATCGGCATGGTCATCCCCGAGATGATCGAGCGGAAGGACGGGGCGGTGATCATCGTCTCCTCGATTGGCGGCCTGCGCGGCTCGCCCGTCATCGGCGCCTACAACATCTCCAAGGCGGCCGACTTCCAGCTGGCCCGCAACCTGGCCCACGAGTACGGCAAGCACGGCATCCGGGTGAACTGCATCGCGCCGGGCCTGATCAAGACCGACTTCGCCAAGGCCCTGTGGGACAACCCCGAGACGCTCAAGCGCTCGACCGAGACAGTGCCGCTGCGCCGCATCGGCGAGCCGGACGAGATCGCCGGCGCGGCGGTGTTCCTGGCCTCGGCGGCCGGGACCTTCATGACCGGCCAGGCCATCGTGGTCGATGGCGGCGCGACGATCTAGGCGGTCAGGGCGGCGGCTTCGGCGAGGGTCAGCACCTCGGCCTCGTCGAACTTCGCCGCCCGCAGCTTGCGGACGAGGCTCAGGTCTGCGGTGACATACGGCAAATCCTCCGCAACGCTGAGCGCCAGGAAAAAGCAGTCGTACGCCGGGCGATCGAAGGCGATGGCCATCGCTCCGGCCTGGACCGACAGGCCCGTCATGTCCTTCAGGGCGACCTCGCTCAGGCCCAGACCCTGACAGGCCAGAACCGCCTCGTCGGTGCTCAATTGGCCACGTCGCGCCAATTTCCAGAAGGCATTGACGCATTCGGCGATCAACAGATGCGGCGCCTCGAGTCGGTGTCGGTCGCGCAGATCGAGGGCGCCGTCCGAATCGTCCTCGCTGACGAACCATTTGATCGCGATACTGGAGTCGACGACCAGACGGCTCATCGCTCCTCGCGGCCCTCACGGATGAGCACTTCTGACGGCGTATGGTTGCGACCCGCCGTCGCCGTCCGAAGCCTGGCGGAGATCTCCTCGAAGCTCAGCCCCCGGGCCTCGTCCAGCGCACGCCTCAGGATGTCCCGATGCTCGGCTTCCACGGATCGGCCGTTCTCGGCGGCGCGGACCTTCAGGCGTTCGACGAGCTCATCGTCGAGGTTTCGGACGTGCAGGTTGGCCATGACGCGCACTCCTTGAAGGTTGTATCGATGATAGCAAATTCACGCCATGGACGCAATTCGCGCCGCCGCCAGCCGCTCGATGCCCGCGTCCAGCGTCTCGTCGCGCTTGGCGAAGCACAGGCGCAGGATGTGGCTCGGGGCGTCCTGTTCGTAAAAGGCCGAGACGGGGATGGCCGCGACGCCGTGGTCCTTCACCGCCCGCAGGCAGAAGGCGCGGTCGCCCTCGGTCACGCCTGACGCGGCCAGGTCGACGTTGAGGAAATAGGTCCCGGCCGCCGGCAGGACGGTGAACCCCTCCCGCGTCAGCCCGGCCGCCAGACGGTCCCGTGACCGCTGCAGCGCGCCCGGCATGGCCGCGAACCAGTCGGCGCAGTTGTCGAGTCCCCAGGCGATGGCCGCCTGCAGCGGCGGCGGGGTGGTGAAGGTCAGGAACTGGTGCGCCCCGGCCAGTCCCCTGGTCAGGGCCGGCGCCGCGCAGAGGAAGCCGACCTTCCAGCCGGTCAGGGCGAACATCTTGCCGGCCGAGCCGATCTTGACCGTCCGCTCGCGCATACCGGGGAAACTCATCATCGAGCGGAAGGTCCGGCCGTCGAACACGATCTGCTCCCACACCTCGTCGCAGACGGCGATGGCGTCATGGGCCACGCAGTACTCGGCCAGCAGGGCCAGTTCGGCGTCGGAGAAGATCACCGCCGCCGGGTTCACCGGGTTGTTCAGCACCACCATGCGGGTCTTCGGCGTGAAGACGGCGTCGAGCATCTCCCGCGTGATGCGCCAGTGCGGCGGCTCCAGCCGGGCGAGGCGGGGCACGCCGCCCGCGCGGCGGACCATCGGCGTGTAGGCGTCGTACAGCGGCTGGAACAGCACCACCTCGTCGCCGGGCGAGATCAGGCTGAGGAAGGCCGCCGCCAGCGCCTCTGTGGCGCCGGAGGTCACCGTCACCTCGGTCTGCCAGTCGAGGTCCAGGCCCTGGAACCGGGCATAGTGGTCGGCCGCCGCCCGGCGCAGCTCGGGCAGGCCGCGCATCGGCGGATACTGGTTGTAGCCGTTCAGCGCCTCCTCGGCGGCGCGACGGCGCACGGCCTCGGGCCCCGGCTCGTCCGGAAAGCCCTGGCCCAGGTTGATCGCGCCGGTCTCGCGGGCGAGGCCGCTCATCACCTCGAAGATGGTCGTCGGCAGATCGGCGTAGACGGGGTGAACCAAGGGAGCCTCCTTGCGCGCGGAACCCGCGCTGCGCAAACTCATGCCATGCCCATCGTCGATTTCGAACCCCGTCACGCGCAGGCGTGGCGAACGCTGAACGAAGCCTGGATCAGCCGGCATTTCGCCATCGAGCCGGCCGACGCCGAGGTGCTGGGCGATCCCGCCGGCAAGGTCATCGCCCCCGGCGGCCACATCTTCATGGCCGAGGACGCGACCGGCGAGGCGATCGGCTGCGTGGGCCTGAAGGCCATGCCGGACGGCGGCTTCGAGGTGATCAAGATGACCGTGTCGGAGGCCGCGCGCGGAACGGGCCTCGGGCGCGAATTGATGCAGGCCTGTATCGATCGCGCCCGGGCCCTTGGCGCGCGCCGCCTGTACCTGGAGACCAACAGCGCGCTGGGTCCCGCGCTCGGCCTCTACCGCGCCATGGGCTTCGTCGACCTGCCGAGGCAGGAGACGCCTTATGCGCGCTGCGACGTGTGGATGGCGCTGGCGCTCTAGCCGGCCATGCTCTGCAGCATCGCGCCCATCTTGCCGTGGACCATGTTGATGGCCTTCAGCGGGCGGACCATGACCTTGAAGTGGTCGATCTTGCCTGCGCTGTTCCAGTGTATGATGTCGACGCCATTGATCTTGACGCCGTCGATGACCGTGACGAACTCCAGCACCGCGCCGTTGGCGGAATACCACTCGTTCTCGTAGTGGAAGCTGTCGTTGTTGAGCACCGCCGCCGCGCCCAGCAGGTATTTCATCGTGATCGGCCGGCCCGCCTGGGGCGTGTGGACCACGGGCGATTCGAACACCACGTCCTCGGTCAGCAGGTCCTCGAGCGTCGCCGCGTCGAGCGTCTCCATGTAGGCGTGCCATTGCTGGATGGGGGCGGGCGTCATGGAGATCTCCTGTCTGGATGCGGTTGTTCTACCACAGGGGCCGCCGATCCGGCGAAACCGGGGTTGCCTCGCCGCCGGTTTTTCGCTTTTAAGCCCCCGTGAAAAATCGCTGAAAGATCCTATGAGTCTGCTGAAGCAACCAACCTTCGCCGAGCGCCAACAGGCCGCGGCGGAGGCCAAGAAGGCCATGCTGGCCAAATTCAAACCCAAGCCCGCCGTCGTCGATCCCAACTTCGTTCACCGCGAGGATCGCCTGGCCGCCGAACGCGAAGCGGCCCGCGCCGCCCGTGAACTGGCCAAGGAAGAGGCCCGCAAGGCCGCCGAGGCGAAGGCCGAAGCCCAGCGGCTGGCCGAGGCCGCCGCCGCCGAGGCGCGACGCCTGGCCCTGCTCAACGACGCCGACGCCCAGCTCGCCCTGAAGCGCGACGAGCGCAAGGCCCGCAAGGCCGAAGCCAAGGCCGAGGCCCGCGCCAAGCGCGAATCCAAGCGCATGGGCCGCTGACCGCCTGACGGCGGAACATCCGGCTTCCCCTGCCGTTTTAGCCCCGGAGCTGGTCTCCGGAGGCTTTGCCATGCATCGACGCGCCCTGCTCCTGTCCGCCGCCGGTCTGGCCGCGCTCGCCCTGGTCGGCTGCGGCGACACCGCGGGCCTGTCGGTCGAGGCCGGCATGGGACCCAACCCCACGCTGCCGCCACCCCGCGCCGCGCTGATTCCGACAATCAAGGTGGCGGACGCCAGCCCCTGGCCGGTCGGCGAGACGCCAACGCCGGCGCCCGGCCTGCGGGTGAAGGCTTTCGCCTCCGGCCTCGACCACCCGCGCGGGCTCTACGTCCTGCCCAATGGCGACGTGCTGGTCGCCGAGACCAACGCCCCGCCCAAGCCGGAAGACGGCAAGGGGCTGCGCGGCTTCTTCATGGGTCTGGCGATGAAGAAGGCCGGCGCGGCGGCGCCCACGGCCAACCGCATCACCCTGCTGCGCGACCTGGACGGGGACGGAGTCGCCGAGCTGAGGACGGTGCTGCTGTCAGGCCTCAACTCGCCGTTCGGCATGGCCCTGGTCGGCGACCGCCTCTACGTCGCCAATGCCGACGCCCTGGTGGCCTTTCCCTATCGCGCGGGCGACACGGCGATCACCGCGCCGCCGGTGAAGATCACCGACCTGCCGGGCGGCCCGATCAACCACCACTGGACCAAGAACGTTGTCGCCAGCCCCGATGGCGCGACCCTGTACGTCTCCGTCGGCTCGAACAGCAATGTTGGCGAGAACGGCATCGACAAGGAGGCGGAGCGCGCGGCGATCTGGGTGGTCGACCCGGCGACGGGCGCGCACCGCGTCTTCGCCGGCGGCCTGCGCAATCCCGTCGGCATGGCCTTCAACCCCGACAGCGGGGCGCTGTGGACCGTGGTCAACGAGCGCGACGAGATCGGCAGCGATCTGGTCCCCGACTACCTGACCAGCGTGGCCGACGGCGGCTTCTATGGCTGGCCCTGGAGCTACTACGGCCAGCATGTGGATGTGCGGATGACGCCGCGGCGGCCGGATCTCGTCGCCCGGGCCCTGGTTCCCGACTATGCGCTGGGGCCCCACACAGCCTCGCTGGGCCTGACCTTCAGCACCGGCGCGGACCTTGGCCCGGCCTGGGCCGGCGGCGCCTTCATCGGCCAGCACGGCTCGTGGAACCGGAACCCGCGCAGCGGCTACAAGGTGATCTATGTGCCGTTCAGCGGCGGCAGGCCCTCCGGTCCGGCCGTCGATGTGCTGACCGGCTTCCTGACCGCCGGGGGCGTGGCGCGCGGCCGGCCCGTGGGCGTGACGATCGACCGGCGCGGCGCCCTGCTGGTGGCCGATGACGTCGGCAACGTGGTCTGGCGCGTCAGCCGGGACTGACGCCGGATCGACGACGGCGCGAGGGGCGGTGTAGGGGGAGAGCATGACCTCTCCCGCCGATGCCATCCGCGCGCGCCGCAAGCTGACCAACAAGCTGATCGCCGGCCATGACGCGGCGCGGCTGAAGCCGTTCTTCCATCCGGACATGACGGTCATCGCCGGCGACGGCAGCCGCCTGACGGGCGCGGCCATGGTGCTGGAGGCCTTCGCCGCCCAGTTCGCCGACCCGGCGTTCGTCACCTATGAGCGGACCACCGAGACGGTCCAGCTCGACGCGGCCGAGGCGCGCGCCGCCGAGTTCGGCCACTGGCGGGCCCTGTGGCGCGGCGCGGACGGCGAGACGACCCTGACCGGGACCTATCTCGCCGCGTGGCGGAAGGTCACCGGCCAGTGGGTCATCGAGTCGGAGCTGTTCGTGACGCTTTCGGAATCCTCCCTGGCGTAGCCGGGGAGGGGGACCGCCCGGAGGGCGGTGGAGGGGGCGGCGCCGACGCAGGCGGCCCCATCCTGAATTCCGGTCTCTTCGGCTGGATCTGCGCAGACCCCTCCACCATGCTCCGCATGGTCCCCCTCCCCGCGATGCGGGGAGGAGTGAAGGTTCCTACGGCTTCCAGTCGTTGCCCTTGTTCTTGGGCTTGAACGGCTTCTTGGGACCCTTGAACGAGGATTCCACGCCGGCCTTGAACGGCTTGGGCTTGCCGCCCGCCTTGGGGCCCTTGTAGTCGCCGCCGGCCTTGAAGGCGCCGCCGCGACCGGCGGGGGCGCCGTCGGGCTTCTTGAAGCCTGTGTCGTTACGCGGGCCGCCCTTGAAGTCGCGCGGCTTCTTGAACGGCGCGCGCTCGGGGGCGGCGCCCTCGGCCTGGTAGGGGGCCGACTCGCGCGGGCCGCGGCTGTCGCTGGCGCGGGGCTTCTTGTAGGCGGGACGATCCGACGAGGCTTCCGGACGATAGGGCGCGGCCGCCGGGGCGGCGTCGCGCGGACGATCGTACTCGCGGCGCGGCTTGACGGTCGCGGCGGGCGCGGCGCGCTCTTCACGCGGCGCACGGGCCTTCCACTCGGGACGGTCGCCGGCCGGGGCCGGGCGTTCGTCACGCGGCGGACGCGGCTTCCACTCCGGACGATCGCCGGCAGGCGCGGCGTCGGCGCGCGGAGCGCGGTCCTTCCAGGCGGGACGCTCGGTGCGTTCCGGACGGTCGCCAGAGGGGGCCGGACGCTCGGCGCGAACCGGACGTTCCGTGCGTTCCGGACGCTCCGTCCGCTCGGGACGGTCGCTGCGCGGCGCGAAGTCGCGCTTCTTGGGGCCGAAGTCCTTCGAGGTCGGCATGGTCGAGGGCGTGACCTTGATGTCCTCGGCCGCCGTCGCCTTGATCGCCTCGGCGAAGCGCGGGCTCATCTCTTCGGAGATCTGGAACTTGGTCTCGTTGTCGAAGATGCGGATCTGGCCGATGTCCTTCTTGGTCACGTGACCCAGGCGGCAGATCAGCGGCAGGACCCACTTGGGGTCGGCGTTCTTGCTGCGGCCGATCGACAGGCGGAACCAGGACGCGTCGGCGAACTCGCCGTGGTCGCGGGCGCCGCGCTCGCCGCCGTCGTCGAACTCGCGGGGCGCGCGCTCGGGACGGCCGGCGTTGCGATCGCCGCCGTCATACAGGTCTTCCGGCTCCGGCAGGCGGGCGCGGTACATGCGCACCAGCGCCGTGGCGATCTCCTCGGCCGACTTGCCCTCCATCAGGGTGCGGGCGAGGGTCAGGTCCTCCTCAGACGCCGCCTCGGTCAGGGTCGGGTCGTTCAGCATACGGACGGTGTCGCCGGCGCGGATCTCCTCGGCGCTGGGCGGACCGCTCCAGACGGCCTCGACGCCGGCGTTGCCGATCAGCATCTCGGCCTTGCGGCGGCGGGTGTAGGGCACCAGCAGGACGGAGACGCCCTTCTTGCCGGCGCGGCCCGTGCGGCCCGAGCGGTGCAGCAGGGCGGCCTTGTTGACCGGCAGGTCGGCGTGGATCACCAGGCCCAGGTCCGGCAGGTCGAGGCCGCGGGCGGCGACGTCGGTGGCGACGCAGACGCGGGCGCGGCGGTCGCGCAGGCTCTGCAGGGCGTCGTTGCGCTCCCGCTGGCCCATCTCGCCCGACAGGCCGACGACCTCGAACCCGC
>CANJYY010000002.1 GCA_947479185.1 Caulobacteraceae bacterium | reverse complement strand
TCCCGGCCGCGACGTCGCCGCCATCGTCATCGAGGCCCCGCCGGAGTTCGCCCGCGCCGCCATCCCGCTGGCCTGGCTGGCCCAGGACGCGACCTTTGACAAATACGCGCTGGGACCCGGCGACGAGATGTTGGCGCTGGGGTTCCCGCGCGGCCTGGCGGCCAACCAGGCAGGCTTTCCGATCCTGCCGTCGGCCGGGCGCGACCGAGGCGCAGGAGGTCCAGTTCATCGCCGGCATGCTGACCCAGCAGGTCGAACTGTCGGGTGAACGGCTGGAGATCGGCATCGTCACTCAGGCAAGCTTCATCCGCGAGACCATCGCCATGCTCGACGGGGTCACGCCGCCGGTGGAGCGACGGTCCGAGCCCCCGCCGGCGGGCTCCAAGGCCGCCTCGGCCGAAGAAGCGGCGGAACCCTGACGCCGTCCGGTGGTTTCTCCTGCACGGCGTCCGCGGACGCCCCCCAATGCAAGGAGTATCGCCATGTGGGACCGTATCGAAGGCTCGTGGAAAGAGATGACCGGCAAGGTCAAGGAACAGTGGGGCAAGCTCACCGACGACGACCTGACGGTCGTGGCCGGCAAGCGCGACCAGCTCGCGGGCAAGATCCAGGAGCGCTACGGCTACGCCAAGGTCAAGGCGGAACACGAGATCAGCGCCTTCGAGGCGCGCATGAAGGAAGACCGTTCCTTCAAGGAATAGTCGGCCCTTCGGCCAACAGAAAACGGCCGCGGAGCGATCCGCGGCCGTTGCTGTATCCGGAGGTCGAAAGACCTACGCGCCGTAGATGACCGAGATGGTCTCGGCGACGCAGGCGGGGCGATCCTCGCCCTCGATCTCGATGGTGCATTCGTTCTTCATCTGCAGGCCGCCGGCCTTGGCTTCCACGGCCAGCAGCTTCTGGCGCATGCGCACCTTCTTGCCGACGCGGACCATGTTGGTGAAGCGCACCTTGTCGCTGCCGTAGTTGATGCCGCGCGTGACGCCGTTGACCTTCAGCAGGCCGGCGCCGAGGAACGGGATCAGCGACAGGGTCAGGTAGCCGTGGGCGATCGGGCCGCCCATCTCGCGGGTCGCCCGCTCGACGTCGACGTGGATCCACTGATGGTCGCCGGTCGCCTCGGCGAACTGGTTGACGCGTTCCTGGGTGATCTGGACCCAGTCCGAGACGCCGATCTCCTGACCGACAAGGCTCGTCAGATCCTTGTAATCGACTTCCTTCATGGCGCAGCTCCCTTCAAACAGATGTTGGGACTTCCATGCCCGTTGCCGGAGGCGGTTTCAACCGCGACGCAACGGCGCCCTCGGTTGATTTCCGCAGCGGCAAACCCCGATGTGAGGTCTGACACGATCCTGGAGGGGTGATGGACTACGTATTCAGCGTCGAGGGCGACCGCGCCACGGCGACGCCGTTCGCGGCCGGCCCCTGGGACCCGACGATGCAGCACGGCGGCGCGCCCAGCGCCCTGGTGGCACGGGCGGCCGAGCGCTTCCCGGCCGAGCGGCCGATGCGCGTGGCCCGCATGACGGTCGATCTGCTGCGGCCGGCGCCCGTCGGCGTGCTCGACATCGAGACCGAGGTGATCCGCGAGGGCCGCAAGATCCAGCTGCTGCAGGTCCGCCTGCTGGCGGCCGGCAAGGAATGCGTCCGCGCCAGCGTGCTCAAGCTGCGCGACGAGCCGCAGGCGCTGCCTGCGAACGAGGGCTTCCGCCCGTTGACGTTCGAACCGCCGTCGGAGGACGAGCCGCGCCTGCCCGGCTTCGGCGCCAGCCACGGCTTCGGCTCGGGCATGTCGGCCAGGATCGCCCGCGGCGAATGGGGAAAGCCCGGCCCGGCGGCCGTCTGGTTCCGCGCCGACCGGCCGATGATCGAGGGCGAGGATACTTCGTCCCTCGTCCGCGCGGCCCTGACGGCCGACTTCTGCAACGGCGTCTCGTCGGTGCTCGACTTCCAGCAATGGACCTACATCAACGCCGACCTGTCGGTCAGCTTCGCCCGCAACCCGGTCGGCAGCTGGATCCTGCTCGACGCCGAGACCTGGGTTGGCGACAGCGGCGGGGCCCTGGCCTTCGCCCGGCTGGCGGACCGCGACGGCTATTTCGGCCGCGCGGTCCAGAGCGTGCTGATCGAGAAGCGGGGCTGAGCCCTTACAGCCCGAAGCGCTTCGGGTCGGAGGCGATCAGGGCCTGCAGCTTGGGCATGCCCGCCTTCAGGCCCCCGGCCAGCTGGCGGGAGATGAGCCAGCCGAGCGGGAAGGGCGCGCTGGCCTTGCCCAGCCAGACCAGTTCGCATCCACCGGCGGTCGGAACCACGCGGTAGTCCTCGACGGCGGCCGACAGCGGCAGCGACGACCGCTCGAAGCGGAAGGCCATGCGCTTGCCCTCGTCCCAGGCGAAGAAGGTCTCCTCGATCACCTGCGGCCCGACCTCGACCGTGCGGGTCGTGCCGGCGGCGAACGGTTTGGGGCTGGTCCAGGTGACCTTGGTGATCGGCAGCCACCGGGTCCAGGCGTCGCCGTCCAGCAGCGCCGCCCACACCGCCGACGGCGGGAACGGGAAGGCGTGCCGGACCTCGACGGCCCCCTTGGCCAGATACTCTTCTCCGACGGCGGTATGGGCGCGAAGGGGCTTCGACATTTTTATTCGTCCTTGAATTTAATGAATGCGCCTAGCGCGGCGGCATGCGGATGGCGCCGTCCAGCCGGACGGTCTCGCCGTTGAAATAGCTGTTGCGCAGCATGGTCACGGCCAGGTCGGCGTACTCGGCCGGATGGCCCAGGCGGCGCGGGAACGGCACCGAGGCCGACAGGCTGTCGAAGATCGCCGGCGCGCGGGTCTTGACCCCCAGCATCGGCGGCGTGGCCATGATGCCCGGCAGGATGGTGTTGATGCGGATGCCTTCGTTGGCGAGGTCGCGGGCGATGACCAGCGTCATGCCCTTGATGGCCGCCTTCGACGCCGCGTAGGCGACCTGGCCGACCTGACCGTCCTCGGCCGCCACCGAGCCGGTGTTGACGATGGCGCCGCGGGCGCCGTCCTCGTCCGGCTCCAGCGTCGCCATGCCGGCGGCGCTCTTGACGATGCAGCGGAAGGTGCCGACCGTGTTGAGGCCCAGCACCCATTCGAAATCGGACACGACGAACGGCTTGATCTCGCCGGTCTGCTTGTCGCGGGCGATGGTCTTGCCGCCCCGGCCGCCGCCGGCGCAGTTGACGAGGTAGCGCTCCTGGCCGTGGGCCGCGCGGGCCTTGGCGAAGCCGGCGTCGACCGACGCCTCGTCCATGACGTTGACCTCGCAGAACAGCGCGCCGAGTTCCTCGGCCTTCTTCTGGCCGGTCTCGGGGTTGAGGTCGAAGATGGCGACCTTCACGCCGAGGTCGCGCAGGGCCTTGACCGTCGCCGCGCCCAGACCGGACGCGCCGCCGGTGACCACGGCGGAAACGCTGCTGTCGAGTTTCATGGCTGTTCTCCCAGGATCGCCGACCTTCCGTGGCCGGGCTGTTGGCGCATTTGAGCGCCGGCGACGCTGGGGCAGGCAAGCGGCCGTTGCAGAACGACCTCAGAGCCGGGGCGCGAGGGCCCTCGGCACATCGATGCCGATGTCCAGCAGCTGCTGCGCCTTGCCCTTGGCCAGCGGGTCGAGCCGCAGGCTGGAGAACTGCCCGCCGCCCAGCGCCTGGATGAAGTGCAGGTTCAGGGCGGTCATGCCGGGCAGCTCGTAGCGTACCACCTTCGGGTTCACCGCGCCCTCGAACTCATGCGCGAACCAGGTCCGCATCCGCGTCTCCGACAGACCGGCGCGGATCCAGGGCAGGTAAGCCGGGTCACGGGCGATGACGCCGATGTTGAAGGCGTCGCCCTTGTCGCCGGACCGGGCCCAGGCCAGGTCGACCAGCGGTACGGTGACCATGTCGGCCTCCGGCTCGGGATCGGCCGGACGGGGCGGGGCGATGACCTTCGCGGGATCATAGCCGCCGCCGGCCGTCGGCGTGACGGTCAGCGTCTGGTCGCCGATCGACACGGTCGCGGGGAAGCCCTCGCGCGGCAGCAGGATCGAGAACACCCGGGCCACCGGCGTGATGGTCGGCGCGCCGCCGAACCAGCCGGTGGTGCCGACGCTCATCGAGGTGGTCGGGGAGGCGAACTCCCGCATCATCAGGCCGAGCGCGGCGGCGCCGTCATGTTCCGCCCCGATTCGGGCGACGACCTCGCGCACAGCTTGCGCCTGCGGCGTGGCGTTGGCGCCGTAGCTGGCCTCGGCGCCGAGGATCTCGACGCGCTGGTCGCGCAGCGGCGGCAGGTTGCGGTCGCGCAGCATCTCGCCGACCCGCTCGATCAGCGCCTCGGCCTGGCGCTGGGCCTTGCGGGCGGCGTCGCGGCCGACCACCGGCATGGCGCCGATGAAGCGGTGGCCGTCGCCCCAGGTCACGCAGACCTTGTACTGGCCGCTGGCCGGATAGCCCTTCGCGCCGGTCACGAGCACGCGGTGCTCGCCGGCCGCCTCGACCCGTACCTCCGTGAAATCGCAGATCACGTCCGGCAGGGCGTAGCCCTGCGGATCGCCGACCTCGTAGAGGATCTGTTCGGCCACGGCGGCGGGCGACACCAGACCGCCGGTGCCCGGCGGCTTGGTGACGATGAAGTCGCCGTTGGCGTGGCATTCGATGACCGGATAGCCGATGTGCGCCCAGTCGGGGACATCCTCCCAGTCGGTGAACAGGCCGCCGGTGGCCTGGGCCCCGCATTCGATGACGTGCCCGGCCAGCGAGCCGGCCGACAGCCGGTCGTGGTCTGCCTCGGTCCAGCCGAACTCGTGCATCAGCGGGCCCAGCGTCAGGGCGCTGTCGACCACCCGGCCGGTGATGACCATGTCCGCCCCGGCGGCCAGGGCGGCGGCGATCGGTCCGGCCCCGAAATAGGCGTTGGCGCTGAACACCTTCGCCGGGTCGGGGAAGGGCGCGTCGGTGAACATCTCCGTCAGGCCGCGCGTCGCCAGGTCCGGCAGCTGTCCGGCCAGGTCGTCGCCCTCGATGACGGCGATGCGGAACGACAGTCCGGCTGCGGCGGCCAGTTCTTCCATCCGGGCGCGGCAGGCGCGCGGATTGAGGCCGCCGGCGTTGGTGACGATCCTGACCCCCTGCGCCTTGAGCTCGCGCAGATTGTCTTTCCAGACCCATTCGGTGAAGTCGCGGGCGTAGCCCTGGTCGGGCCGCGCCGCGCGCAGCTGGCCGAGCGACGACATGGTCGCCTCGGCCAGGTAGTCGAGGATCATGTAGTCGAGGTTCCCCCCGCGCAGCAGTTGCGGGGCGGCCACGGACGAGTCGCCGAGGAAGCCCCCGGCGCCGCCGATCCTGATGATCTTCGACATCAGACGATCTTGCTGTCCGACTTGCCCCAGTAGGTGTCGCGGATCAGGCGCTTGTAGAGCTTGCCCGTCGGGTGACGCGGCAGTTCCTCCATGAAGTCGAGCATGCGCGGCGACTTCACATGGCTGAGGTTGGCCTTGGCGTAGGCCAGCAGCTCGACCCGCAGGTCCTCGCCGGCGTCGGCCCAGTTGGCCGGCTGGATCACGGCCACGACCTTCTCGCCCATCTCCTCGTCGGGGGCCCCGATCACGGCCACGTCGGCGACCTTGGGGTGGCCGATCAGCAGGTTCTCGATCTCCTGCGGATAGATGTTCACCCCGCCGGAGATGATCATGAAGCTCTTGCGGTCGGTCAGGTACAGGAACCCGTCCTCGTCGACCCAGCCCACGTCGCCCAGGCTGGTCCAGCCGTGCTTGTTGTAGCTCTCGGCCGTCTTCACCGGGTCGTTGTGATAGGTGATCGGCGGGCCGTTCTCGAAATAGACCTGACCCTCGCTGCGCGGCGGCAGGGCGTTGCCTTCCTCGTCGCAGATGCGCAGCTCGCCCAGCACGGCCTTGCCGACCGAGCCCTTGTGGTTCAGCCAGTCGGCCGAGCCGATGTAGCAGAAGCCGTTGCCCTCGGTGCCGGCGTAGTACTCGTGGATGATCGGGCCCCACCAGGCGATCATCTGTTCCTTGACCGGCACGGGGCAGGGCGCGGCGGCGTGCACCGCCGAGGTCAGCGACGAGACGTCGTACTTCTCACGCACTTCCTTGGGCAGCTTCAGCAGGCGCACGAAGTGGGTCGGCACGAACTGGCCGCAGGTCACCTTGTACTTCTCGATCAGGCCCAGCATCGTTTCCGGATCGAACTTCTCCATCACGATCACGGTGCCGCCGAGCTTGTGCACGCTCATGCACCAGCGCAGCGGGGCGGCGTGATACAGCGGCGCCGGCGAGATGTAGACGCAGTCGTTGGTGAAGCCGAACAGGCCCTGGGTCATCATCTGCAGGGCGTTGGGCGCATCGATCGGCAGGCCGGTCAGCGCCGGCTTGACGCCCTTGGGACGGCCGGTCGTGCCCGATGAATAGAGCATGTCCGAGCCGGCCGTCTCATCGGCGATCGGCGTGGTCGGCATCTTGTCGCGGGCCGCCTCGAAGCTCTCGTAGGGCGCCCGGGCGTCGCCGGTCATGTACAGCTTCAGATCGCCGATCACGGCGGGCATCTCGTCGGCGATGGTCCCGACGGTCGAGGAGGTGATGAACACCTTCGCGGCGCAGTCGCGCACGATGTACTCGACCTCGCTGGTGGTCAGCTTGGACGAGATGCAGGTGTAGTAGAGCCCCGAGCGCTGGGCCGCCCAGGCGATCTCGAAATAGCGCGGGCTGTTGTCCATGAAGATGGCGATCACATCGCCCGGCTGCAGGCCGAGCGAGCGGAACAGATGCGCGCCCTGGTTCGAGCGCTCGTCCAGCTGCTTGTAGGTCACCGTCTCGCCGGTGCCGGCCATGATGTAGGCGGCGCGATCGGGGTGGGACTGGGCATGGAGGAAGGGGTGCATGGTTCAGACGCTTCGACTTGAGGAAAAACGGTAGGGGATCAGGCGGCGAGGGCGGACGGCGTGGCCTTGCCCAGGATCATGTCGCTGGCCTTCTCGGCGATCATGATGGTCGGGGCGTTGGTGTTGCCGCTGACCAGCCGGGGCATGATCGAGGCGTCGACGACCCGCAGGCCTTCCACGCCGTGAACCCGCAGCTGGGCGTCGACCACCGCCTGGGGGCCATTGCCCATCTGGCAGGTGCCGACCGGGTGATAGATGGTCGTGCCGGCGCCGCGGGCGTACTCCAGCAGCATCTCGTCGGACTGGAACTCGGGGCCCGGGTTCATCTCGTGATCGATGTAGGGCGCCAGCGCCTTCTGTTCGGCGATCTGGCGGCCGATCTTCAGCGAGGCGACGGCCACTTCCTGGTCGAGGCTGTCGGCCAGATAGTTGGCGACGATGCTCGGATAGACGGTCGGGTCGGCCGACTTGATGCGGATATGGCCGCGGCTTTCGGGGCGCAACTGGCAGGGGGCGATGGTCAGGCCCGGCGCGCCTTCCAGCTCCATCTTCTGCTCGTTGGCCAGTTTGTCGGCGTCCATGGTCGCCGGCAGGATGTGGTACTGGATGTCGGGGTGCGCGAGGTCGGGCCGCGACTTGCAGAACACCGCGATGTGCGCCGCCGACAGGGTCAGCAGGCCCTTGCGCTGGAACAGGAACTTCATCGCCTCGCCGATGAACCGCGGCCCGCGCGTCAGCTCGTTGACCGACACCACGCCCGGCTTCAGCCGGTAGCGGACGCTCATCACGTAGTGGTCCTGCAGGTTCTCGCCGACGCCCGGCAGGTCGGCCACGACGTCGATGCCGTGTTCGCGCAGCAGGGCCCCGGGACCGACGCCCGACAGCTGCAGCAGCTGCGGCGAGTTGACCGCGCCGCCGGCCAGGATCACTTCCGCCTTGGCTTTGGCGGTCTTCTTCACGCCGTTCTGGGTGAAGGCCACGCCGACGGCGCGCTTGCCCTCGAACAGCACCTTCGAGGCCAGGGCGTTGGTCTCGACGCGCAGGTTGGCCCGGCCCATGACCGGATGCAGATAGGCGACGGCCGCCGAGCAGCGCTGCCCGTTCTTGACCGTCAGCTGGTAGTAGCTGACGCCTTCCTGGTCGCCGCCGTTGAGATCGGCGCGGCGCGGAATGCCGGCCTGTTCACAGGCGTCGACCACCGCGTCGGACACCGGATGCTTGGTCGTGACGTCCGAGACGTTGAGCGGGCCGCCCTTGCCGTGCAGGGCGCCGGCGTCACGCTCCTGGTGCTGCGAGCGCAGGAAGTAGGGCAGGACGTCGTCCCAGCTCCAGCCTTCGCAGCCCAGCTGGCGCCAGTTGTCGTAGTCGGCGTCCTGGCCGCGGATGTAGAGCAGGCCGTTGATCGAGGAGGAGCCGCCGAGCACCTTGCCGCGCGGCCAGACGTGCTGGCGGCCGCCCGTGCCGGGATCGGCCTCGGTGGTGTAGAGCCAGTTGACCTTCGGATCCTTGAGCGTCTGCGAATAGCCGACAGGCACGTGGATCATCAGGTTGGACATGAACTGCGACGGGTTCTTCGTCGGGCGGTCGTCGCCGCCGGCCTCCAGCAGCAGGACCTTCGTCTTGCCGTCGGCGCTCAGGCGATTGGCCAGCACGCAGCCGGCGCTGCCGGCTCCAACGATGATGTAGTCCGCCTCGATGATGTCGCTCATGGGCCCCGCTCCTGATGTGTCCTCGGACTGGCGAGTCTGACGCGCGCCTTATCGCTGATCACTTTACGGGCGCGGAAGGCATTCTGGAAGGGCGCCGTGGCGTCAGGTGACGCAAGGTCACGATTGCCCCGGCGGGCCGCGCGCCTATGTTCCCCCGCGCCAGCCATATTTTGGGGAGTATGCGGTCATGCAACTGATCAGCGAGACAGCGGTCGACGGCCGCGCGGGACCGAATTTTCCGACGGCTTATTCGACCCTTGAAGGGGTCGACCTGACCGACATCATGAGCTTCGCCGGCGGCCAGCCGTGGGCCGACTTCGCCCGCATGCGCGAGCAGGCGCCGGTGATGTGGCACAGCGAGTCGCGCCACGAGGGCCCGGGCTTCTGGGCCGTGACGCGCCATGCGGACGTCATGGCGGTCAACGGCGATCCCGAGACCTTCTCCAGCCAGCGCGGCGGCATCCTGATGGCCCAGGGCCGGCCGGAACAGCGCCACGCGCTGCTCTACCGCGCCTCGATGGACGCCATGATCAACATGGACGCGCCCAACCATCTGCAGCTGCGCCGCGAACACATGCCCTATTTCACCCCGTCCTATCTGCGCGGCGTGACCGAGAAGGTGCGGGGCGAGGTGACGCGCCTGCTCGACGCCATCGCCGACAAGGGCGAGTGCGATCTGGTGGAGAACTTCTCCGCCGTTCTGCCGCTGTTCACCCTGTGCGAGATCCTCGGCGTGCCGCCGGAAGACCGCCCGCGCTTCCTCAAGTGGATGCACTATCTGGAGATGGCCCAGAACCTGGCCACCCAGCAGGCCACCGCCGGCGTCGCCCCGACGCTGGAGCTGATGCAGTTCATCGCCGACTTCAACAGCAACGTCGAAGAGATGTTCGACTACGGACGGCACATGCTGCACAAGCGCCGGCTGGACCCGCAGGCCGACCTGCTGACGGCTATCGCCCGCGCCCAGGTCGAGGGCGAGCAGCTGAGCGACGAGTACCTCGACGGCTCCTGGCTGCTGATCGTCTTCGCCGGCAACGACACCACCCGCAACACCCTGTCCGGCTCGATGAAGCTGCTGACCGAGTTCCCCGACCAGCAGGCGAAGCTGATCGCCAACCCGGACCTGCTGCCCGGCGCGGTCAACGAGTTCATCCGCATGGTCAGCCCGGTGATCTACATGCGCCGCACGGCGACGCGCGACGCGGAGATCAACGGCCAGACCATCGCCGAGGGCGAGAAGGTCGTCATGTACTACGGCGCCGCCAACCGCGACCCGGCGGTGTTCGCCGATCCCGACCGCCTCGACGTGACCCGCGCCAACGCCGACAAGCACATCGCCTTCGGCTACGGCCCGCACACCTGCATCGGCAAACGCGTGGCGCAGATTCAGCTGGAGGAGGCCTACCGCCAGATCCTGGCGCGGTTCCCCGACATGCGCTGGAACGGCGACATCGACATCGCGCCCAACAACTTCGTCCACGCCATCCGCAAGCTGGGCGTCAGCTTTACCCCGGGGCGCAAGGCGGCCTGATCGGGCCCTCTTGCCTTCCCTCGCGTCCGGCGGTCTTCATCCGGCGCAACGATCCAGAGCAGGAGCCTGTCATGGCCAATCCGACCTTCGAAACCATCCTCTACGACGTCAAGGACGGGGTCGCGACGATCACCCTGAACCGGCCGGACCGGATGAACGCCTTCACCACCCAGATGATGGCGGAGATGATCCAGGCGTTCGACATCACCGACGCCGATGACGCGGTGAAGGTGGTCGTGGTGACCGGCTCGGGCCGGGCCTTCTGCGCCGGGGCGGACCTCGGCGGCGGCGCGAAGACGTTCGATTACGCCAAGCAGGACGCTGATCCGCGCGAGGCCAACAAGGTCAACGGCGTCTATCGCGACGGCGGCGGTCTCCTGACCATGCGCATCTACGAAAGCCTCAAGCCGGTCATCGCCGCCGTGAACGGCGCGGCCGTCGGCATCGGCGTGACCATGCAACTGGCCATGGACATCCGCCTGGCCTCGACCGACGCCAAGTTCGGCTTCGTGTTCGCTCGCCGCGGCATCACGCCGGAAGCCGCCTCGTCCTGGTTCCTGCCGCGCATCGTCGGCCTGCAGCAGGCGCTGGAGTGGTGCTACACCGGCCGCGTCTTCGGCGCCCAGGAAGCTCTTGACGGCAAGCTGGTCCGCTCGCTGCACGCGCCGGAAGACCTGCTGCCGGCGGCCTACGCCCTGGCCCGCGAGATCGCCGACAACACCGCGCCGGTGTCCATCGCCCTGACCCGCCAGTTGCTTTATCGCAACGCCGGCGCGCCGCATCCGATGGACGCCCACATGTCCGACAGCCGCGCGATCATGGCCCGCGGCGCCCAGGGCGACGCCAAGGAGGGCGTGATGTCCTTCCTTGAAAAGCGCGCGCCTGCCTATCCGGACAAGGTCTCGGCCGACCTGCCGGACATCTGGCCGTACTGGGACAAGCGCGAGTTCAAGTAGCCGACAGTCACGACCGGTTAACAAGGGTCTGTTGTCATCGGGGGGCAGCGGCGCGTTTCCGCGCCGCGCCTTCTCCACGCCCCGAGTCCGATGAGCGAACCCGCCGCCCGATCTTCCATCGATCCGTCTGACTTCGGTTCGCCGAGCGGCGACGAGCGGCCCGCCAGGCCGTCCGCGCGCTCGCGGGCGACGCTGCTCAAGCGGCTGGCCGACGTGGTCTGCCTGCCGGGCAGCCGGGTCAACGCCTTCGAGCGGTCGATGACCGCCGACCTGCTGATCGAACTGCTGCGCGAGGCGGCGATCGAGGAGCGGGTGCGCATCGCCCGTCGCATCGCCAACGTCTCCGAAATCCCCACCGGCCTCGCCCGGCTGCTGATGCGTGACGACCTGGAGGTCGCCCGCGCCCTGCTGGAGAACAGCGCCACGGTCGGCGACGGCGACCTGATCGACTGCGTCCGGACAGCCAGCACCGAACATCGCCGGCTGATCGCCTCGCGGCGGGGGCTGAACGAGGTGGTCGGCGACGAACTGGTCCAACACGACGAGCCGGCGGTCATCGAGGCCCTGCTACGCAATGACCTGGCCAAGCTCAGCCACGAGGCGATCGAGACGATCGTCGCCGGCACCCGCGACCATCCGCGTCATATCGCGCTGCTCCTGCGCCGCAGCGAGCTGCGGCCCAGCCACGCCTATGTGATGTTCTGGTGGTCCGACGCCGAGGCGCGGCGGGTCATCCTCCAGCGGTTCGCCGTGTCGCGCGAGGTTCTGCAGGAGGCGGTCAGCGACGTGTTCGCCATGGCCGCCGACGAGAACTGGCAAGACCCCCTGACCCGCAAGGCGCTGCAGTTCATCGAGCGTCGCCAGCGAAACCGCGCGGCCATCGCCAAGAGCCCGTTCGAAAGCCTCGACGAGGCCGTGCAGGTGGCCTCGGAGAGCTTCTCCCGCGAAGTGGCCGAGGAGATCTCCTACCTGTCCGGCCTCAAGCCGATGACCGGGGCCAAGATCTTCACCGATCCGGGCGGCGAGCCGCTCGCCATTCTCTGCAAGGCGACCGGCCTGCCGAAGAACAACGTGCGTCTGCTCTGGCGGGCCTTGCGCCGCCCGGAGGCGGACGCCGCCGGCAACATCAATCCGGGGCTGGAGCGGCTTCTGACCCTGTTCGACACGATCGCGGTCGATCGGGCGCAAACCGTGCTGCGCTACTGGAACTGGTCGCTGTCGTCGGCCCTGACGCCGGCCCTGATCAAGGCTATCCGCGACGGGGACGAGGCGGCGCTGGACGAGTTCTCCCAGCCCCAGCGCGCGGCCATGCTGGCTCTGTCCGGCGACCTGCGTCGTCGCTGATTTCCTTCGCGAAACCAGAAACGCGTGAATGAAGTCATCGGGCGTAATTGAAGCGGCGGTTGTATCAATTGCCGGGCCGGGAGTATTTGCACCCGTTTCTATGATCGAAAAGCTTGTGCCGTGGTTTGAGGCGCTATATGCAGCGGCGAATTGAATCTGTGCGTGCCGATTCCGGTCGTGCTCAATCTTCACCGTGATGGAACAAGGTCAGATGGAAGACAAATCCGCGATCATCGAGATGACGACGGACATCGTGTCCGCGTACGTCGGCAACAATTCCGTGGCCGCGAACGATATTCCGAATCTCATCCAGAACGTCCACAAGGCGCTGACCGAAGTCGCCAGTGGCTCGGTGACGGTTGAAGTCGCGCCGAAGGAACCGGCTGTTCCGGTCCGTCGTTCGATCACGCCCGACCACCTCGTCTGCCTTGAGGATGGCCGCAAGTTCAAGTCGCTGAAGCGTCACCTGCGCACCAAGTACAACATGAGCCCCGAAGAATATCGCGCCAAGTGGGGCCTGCCGAAGGACTATCCGATGGTCGCCCCGAACTATGCCAAGGCGCGTTCGGACCTGGCCAAGCAGATGGGTCTGGGCCAGGGCGGCCGCCAGGCGGCCAAGAAGAAGCGCTAGACCGCCTCTTCGGCTGACAATTGAAGGGGGCGGCGGGCTCGGCTCGCCGCCCCCTTCTCGTTGTGAAGACTCAGCTTTTCCGGCCGGCGCTTGACTCGCGTCGCGAAAGTTTGCCGGGCCCGATGATTTTCGCTTGCCCCCGATTCGTCGGTTAAGCGATAGTGAATCACCGGTGATTCCAAGGGGTTGTTAAGGATTCTGTAGATGGCCGCGCAACTGGGCGCTTCGGCGACAGCCGCCCGCGCCCACGAAGAGCTGTTCGCTTACTGGGCCTCGTTGCGCCAGGCCGGCCGGCTCCCCGGCCGGGCGGACATCCGTCCCGAAGACTTCAAGCGCCTGCTCCCCACCGTCAGCCTCATCGACATCGTCCCCGGCTTGCGTCGGGACTACCGCCTGCGTCTGGCGGGCACCGGCCTTTACAGCGTCTATGGCCGTGAGATCACCGGCCGGGCCCTCGGCGATGTCTATGGCGCCAAGGCCGCAGACTACTGGCGGGCCGAACTCGACAAGGTGGTCGAGGATCGCCGGCCGGGCGTTGGCTGTCACAGCCTGTCCTGGCGTGGCGCGGGGCATATGTCGCTGCTCTGGCTGCGCCTGCCGCTGGCGACCAACGGCCGGGACGTCGACATGATCCTCGGCTACGACGCCGTGGTGGGCGTCCATGGCGACACCGGCAGCGGCATCCGCGCCGCCTGATGACGCGATCCGGTCCGCCTGGACCGTTGAACAAACCCCTCCGGCATCAACCAAGGTCCTGTAGGGCCTTGATAATTTTCCTATTGCCCGCACGGATATAGGAATATTATCCTCATCGCATCGACGCCGGTCAGACTGCGTCGACGTGTGGCCCGTTCGCCGCGCCAATGAGGACGCCATGATCATCCAGGACCAGACCGATCTCTATGGCCTGCCGCCCGAGTTCCGCCGGGATCGCCTGCAGGCCGCCTACATCACCAGTCTCGTCGCCCTGGCGGTGGATCTGCCGGCCCGCGAGATCGCGGCCCACACCCGCAAGAACCAGGCTGTGACCCGCGCCCGCCAGTTGGCCATCTACCTGGCGCACGTGACCCTGTCCTGGCCCCTGGCCCGAGCGGCCTTCGCCTTCGGCCGGGACCGGACGACGGCCAGCACGGCCGTTCGCACGGTGGAGGAGCTGCGCGACGATCCGGCCATGGACGCCCGCATCGCCGAGCTGGAAACCTGCGTGCGGCAGGCGCCGGGCGCCTGGGAGCCGGTCCGGTGACGCCGCCTGACGTCGCCCGTGTGACGCGGGCCCTGGCCCGTCCCGGCGCCTGGATCGACCAGGTCGGGGAGGGCGCCTATGTCGTGCGCCTTTCGGCTGACCGGCGGCGCCGGGCCGCCCTTGCGCTGGACGAGACGCAGTTCATCGCCCTGACCGACGCGCCCGGGCTCAAGGTCCGGCCCGAGGGCGGATGGCGACTGACGCGCGCGCCGGACGATGCGCCATCGCGGGCGGGGCGACCGAGCATCCTCGAAGGCCGCCGCCTGGTCACCGATCCTGACGGTCGCCGGACGATGAAGACCGTCAATCTGGGGGAGTCGCCGATCGCCTGGCTGGCCCGGCGGCGCGACGCCCGCGGCGAGGCCTGGCTGACGCCGGTCGAGATCGCCGTCGCCGAGAAGCTGCGCGACGACTTCGTGGCCGCCGGCACGGTTGGTCGCCTGACCATGGCCTGGGACGCCGGGCCCCGGACCCGCGCCGGCCGTGGCTCCGGCCTGGATCCGGCGGAACGGGCCAGAGCCGCCAAGGCCCGCATCGCCGCCGCCCTGGCCGCCGTCGGTCCGGGCCTGCGCGAGATCCTGGAACAGGTCTGTTTCGCCGGCACGGCGCTGGAGGCGGCGGAACGGTCGCTGGGTCTGCCGCGCCGGTCGGGCAAGATGGTGCTGAAGCTGGCGCTGGGCCGGCTCGCCGCCCACTACGGCCTGGGCTGACCCAGCGCCTCGGCGTCGCGGCGGACACGCGTGACCATGGACGCCAGGCCGTTGGCCCGCTGGGTCGACAGCGCGCCGTTCAGCCCGAGGGCGGCGAAGGCGGCGTTGGCGTCGAAGGCGAGAATCTCGGCCGGCGTCCGGTCGGCGTACAGCCGCATCAGGATGGCGATCAGGCCGCGGACGATATGGGCGTCGGAATCGCCGCGAAACCGGACCCGTCCGTCGTCCAGCGGCTCGGTCACCAGCCACACCTGGCTGGCGCAGCCGCGCACCTTGTTGGCCTCCGACCGCTCGGCGTCGCTCAGCGGCTCGAGTTCGCGGCCCAGCTCGATCACATAGCGATAGCGTTCTTCCCAGTCGCCCAGCAGCTCGAACTCGGCGGCGAGGTCGTTCAGGGCGGTGTCGATCGGAGAGGTCATGCGTCGGGCACTTAGGGCTCCGTCAGGCGGCGGGCAAGGTCGCCACGGCGGACAGGCCGTGTCCCGGCGCCGAAGACAGCGTCAGATGGCCGTTCATCGACTCCGCCAGCAGCCGGGCGATGGGCAGGCCCAGCCCGGCCCCGCGACTGGTCTTGATCTGCGCGTCCTGGCCCAGTTCGAACGGCGCCAGCAGGCGCGGCAGATCGGCTTGATCAAAGCCGTCGCCATGATCGCGCACCTCGATCTCGACCCGGTCGCCGTGGCGGCGGACGAGAACCTCGACCAGGCCGGCCGCGCCGCCGTGCAGCAGCGCGTTCTGCATCAGGTTGAACAGCAGGGTGCGCAGACCCTTGGCGTCGGCCAGCACGGCGGGCAGCCGGTCCGCGTCGTGGACGACGATCCGCGCCCCGGTCGCCCGCAGGTCTTCCCGCAGCCGGTCGCGCACGTCATCCAGAACATGATCCAGGGGCTGGGGCTCGAGCGACAGGTCGATCGCCTTGCCCGACAGCCCGGCCACCTCAAGCACCTGGTTGACCAGCCGCAGCAGTCGGTAGCCGCTCTGGCGCACGTGCTCGGCGTACTCGCGATACTGCGGGGCGCCGAGCGGGCCGTAGAGCTCACCGGTCAGAATCTCGGAAAATCCGATGATGGCGTTCAGCGGTGTCCGGAGTTCGTGGCTTACGGTGCGCAGGAAGGCCCGCCTGGCGTCGTCGAGCGCGGCGGACTCGCGGGCCAGCGTCCGTGCGTGATCCTCGGGATCGACGGCCTGAAACGCTTCACGGGGCCGGTCGGGCCTGGACATGGCCGGGGTTGGCCTCAACAACGAAATCCCCAAAATGGGCTAACACGCTTACGAATGCGTTTCTGTCCACAGGTCACGGGGCGAGCATTCCCGACTATCGCGTCGCCCACGGGGAGAGCGGTATGGAGCCGGGGCCCCGGGACCGCTACTGTTCATGTCAGGCTCCTGAATGGAGCGAGGGGACGAAAGACAGTGGTCGATAGCGAGTCCGACGAGGCCCCGAAGGGCGCCGTCGCTCCGGCGGCGCACGCGGACCTGGCGCGCGATGGTCGCGCCTGGTTCGTCGCCTGGCTGTCGGCTGTCGCTCTCACGCTGGCGATCCTGGCCATCATCTATCCGCAAACCCTCTGGCCCGTAGCCCCGGCGCTGTTCGTCGGCGGCCTGCCGGCCGCGGTGGCGCTGATGACGCGTCGTCACCAGTCTCGCCGCGCCCGCCGCCTCATGCTGATCCTGTGGGCGGTCGCCGGAGGCCTGGCCTGTAGTCTCGCCGGCGGCGTCGCGGGGCCGCTGGCGGCCTGGTGCCTGGCCCCGGTCGCGGCCGCGGCGGCGCAGGGCGGCGGGCGACGGCTGGCCGAGAGCGCCGCCCTTGCCCTGGTCGCCGGCGCGGTTTCGGCGGTCGCGGCCCTGGCCGGGTTCACGCCGCCGCCGCCGACCGGAATGGTCGCCTTCTGGATGGGCCTGCTGGCCCTGACGACCACCGGCCTTGGCCTCGGCGTCGGGCTGATCATGATCGAGCGCCAGGTCAATCGCCGCGAAGTCCGTCTTGATGACGAAGTCGAGCGCCTGCGCGCGGTGCTCGAGGAGCAGCCGCATCTGGTCATGTCCCTCTACCCGCACGGGCGGGTGCGGGTGATGTTCGGCCGCACGCCGCCCGGCGTGTCGCGCGAGACCCTGCAGGCGATCGGCCTGGGCGCCGTGGCCCTGCCGGGAGCCGACCGCGGCGCCGTGCTCGAGGGGCTGCGCAGGGCGTCGGCCGATGGCGCGGCCGAGGTCGGCTTCACCCCCGTCGGCGCCATGGACCGCTGGATCGCCGTCACCCTGCGGCGGGTCGAGGAGAACCTGATCCTGGCCGTGATGCGTGACGCCACGGCCGAGCGGGATCGTCAGGCCTCGCTCGAACAGGCCCGCCAGGACGCCGAGAGCCTCGCCGCCGGCAAGGCCCGCTTCCTGGCCAACATGTCCCATGAGCTGCGCACGCCGCTGAACGCCATCATGGGCTTCTCGGACATCATGCGCGCCCGCATGTTCGGGCCGCTGCCGGACAAGTACAGCGAGTACGGCGACCTGATCCACGAGTCGGGCGGCCACCTGCTGGACCTGATCAACGACGTGCTCGACATGTCCAAGATCGAGGCCGAGCGCTTTGAGCTGTCCCGCGAGTCATTCGACGCCCGCGAGGCGGTCTCGGCGGCGCTGCGTCTCCTGCGCGTCCAGGCCGATGGGGCCGGCGTCAGCCTGAGGGGCGTGTTGCCGCAGGCGGCGCTTGAGGTTCATGCCGATCGCCGGGCGATCAAGCAGATCGTGCTGAACCTCGTGTCCAACGCGCTGAAGTTCACCCCGAAGGGCGGCTCGGTGACGGTGACGGTCCAGGGCTATGACGGCGACTTCGAACTCGTGGTGGCCGATACGGGCGTCGGCATCTCGGCGCAGGATCTGGCGCGGCTGGGCCGGCCCTATGAGCAGGCCGGCGACGCCAGCCACCGCCAGATGGGAACGGGCCTGGGACTGTCGCTGGTGCGCTCGTTCGCGGAACTGCATGGCGGCGACATGGTCATCGAGAGCACCGTGGGCGAGGGCACCTCGGTCACCGTCCGCCTGCCGGTCCTGGAACGGCCCGAGCGGGGCGCGCCGCCGCCGCTGGGCGACAACGTGATCGCCTTCAACCCGCAGCGTTAGCGGGCGTCGACCTTCAGGAAGGCCAGCCCGGCGGCGAAGTCGCCGACCTCGACATAGGCCCGGCGAACGGCGTCACGCTCGCGGCCGGCGAAGACGAACTCCACCATCACCGCCTCGCGTGTATCGAGCGCCGTCAGGGCCCGCACGGCGTCGGTCGGGAAGCGCACCAGCAGGGCGGATTTCGCGCCGCCGGGGGCCAGGCGCGTGGAGGCCGGGCTGCGGGCCTCGGCCGAGAAGGCGCGGGTGGCTGACGTCGGCAGGCGACCGGCCAGCGGAATGCGGCCGTCGGGGCCGGCCAGGCGGCGGTCGAGATAGGGGCCCGAGGTGCGCGTCACGTCGCGCATGACCAGCCGCACGGCGTAGGGCGAGGCGCCGTCGGCGAAGCTGGCCGAGGCCAGCAGCACGCCCTGGCCGGTCTTGCCGCCCATGCCGAAGACCATGCTGTCCCAGCCGAACCGGCTGGGCTGCGACAGGCGCCAGACGGGTCCGTCGACGGAAATGTTGCGGTTGGCGTCCCAGTTGGCCAGGTCGCCCGGATAGGTCAGCCGTGCGATGCGGGAATAGCCCTTGAACGCGGACTTCACCCGGTCGGCCGCCGTGACCACGTCCGGTGAACGGCAATCGACAGCCCATGCCTTGGCCCGCGCCCGGTCGGCGGCGCCGGTCAGGGCGTCCGCGCTGGAGCCGCCGCGCATGGCGGCGCCCCGCGCCTGCACCCGCGCCGCGTCCAGCGCCACGGCCACGCCGGAATCGAACAGGTGGCAACGCTCATCCGCCGCCACCATCACCGATCGCTCATAGTAGAGATCGAGGGCGCCGCGGGCGAAGGCGACGGCCGGCGCGGCGCAGATCGCCGTGGCGAGCAGCACGCGGCGCCATCGACGTGCGGTCGTTGAGCGCGGGCTCGTCATGGTCTCGTCTTTTCCCGTATGCTTGCACAAGGCCGGCGCACCCTAAGGGGGTGCGGGTTGCGGTTCGGTTAGCGGGTAGGGTCTTGCTTCTTTCCACGGACATCTGGGTGGGCGCCCTCATCCGGCGCGCCGAACAGGGCGGGGCGTTTCCCATGGTGATCCGCAAGGGCGATCCGCGCGCCGGCGCGGTGCTGGTCAAGGTGGTCGACCGCCGGGCCGGCGTCACCCGTCTCTACAGCGAGGCCACCCGCGGCGACGGCGAGCGGGTCTGGATGCAGCCGCTCGCCTCGCAGGACGAGGCTGAACTCGACGCCTACGCCCAGCGCGCGCTGCGCGTCGATCCCGACGTCTGGATCGTCGAGATAGACGATACGCAAGGCCGGCACTTCCTCGTCGAGCCCGTCGAGCAGGGTTAACGGCGACGTTAACCGCCTTTCTACACCGGACCGAAAGTCCGGGCGGGCCATAGGGGAGCGTCTACTTTTCCTGCGGCCCGGCTGTACCCCTTCATGCTTTTCCTGATGAACGACGTCGTGCTGAATCTCGACGCGCTGAGCCTCGCGCCACCCGTGGCCGCGCGCCGGTTCGCACGGCTGACGCACAAGTTCGTCGACAGCCTCGGCGCGGAGCTGTTCTCCGAGGATCCCATGCTGCCGCACCATGATCTGGAGCGCGCCGAACGGCTTGCCGCCCTGATCGTCGCCAAGACGCCGGAGATCAATGCCGCCCTGTTCGTCGCCACCGCCGTCGGCTGTCCGCTCGACCAGGTGCAGTCCCGCTACTGCCAGATCGGCTTCGAGGTGATGAGCCTGCTCTATGAGCGCCAGAAGCACGGCGGCCTGACGACCGTCGAGGCAGACCGCCAGGTCTGGCGCCGCCTCGCCGCCTGACGCGAGGATTATTCGCGCCGCGGACGACTCAACCTTTACGGCCCAAACCGGCCGGGCTTAACCTCACGTGCTGCCGTGGGCGCGTGAGGGGGACAGGCGATGCCGGGATCGTACCGTTGGGGCGGAGCCATGCTCGCCGCCCTGGGGCTGCTGCTGCTTTCGCCGGGCGTGGCGCAGGCGAAGTGGCTGCGGGCGGAAAGCCCGCGCTTCATCGTCTACAGCGACCGCGGCGAGAGCGTGCTGCGCGAATACGTCATCCAGATGGAGACGTTCGATACGACGCTTCGCCTGCGGCATGGCCTGCCGGAGAACGGCGCGCCGCCCCGCAAGCTGCCGATCTATCTGGTGCGGGACCGCGATGATCTGAAGCGAACCTGGAACGGGGCGGGCGACGCGGTGGCCGGCTATTACAGCCCGGGCGGGGCGGACACCTTCGCCGTGGCGGTCCTGGAGTCCGCCTCCGGGAACGATGACTCGGTGACGATCCGCCACGAGTACACGCACCATTTCATGCTGCAGAACTTCCCCAACGCCTATCCGGCCTGGATGGTCGAGGGTTACGCCGAATATTACAGCATGACGCGGATCACCGACCAGTTCGTCGAGGTCGGTCGGGTCAACACCTGGCGGTCGACCGAACTGCTCACCGGCAAGTGGCTGAACGTCGCCGATGTGCTGGCCAACAAACGGGGCCCGAAGGGCGCATCCTGGAGCGACTTCTACGCGGAGTCCTGGCTGCTGACCCACTACCTGATGAGCGACCCGCAGCGGTTCAAACAGTTCCAGGCCTATGCCAGCGCGGTCGCCCGCGGGGCCGATCCGGTGGAGGCCATGGTCACGGCGACCGGGATGTCGACCGACGCCCTCGACCTGGCGCTGCGCAAGTACATGAAGACCGGACTGGTCTACACCCAGTTCAGGCGCACGACGGTGACCGTGCCGCCGATCACGATCACGGCGCTGCCGCCCTCGGCGGACGCGCTGCTGCTCGACCGGCTCGAACTGGTCGCGCACTACTTCAAGGACGCCGATCCCGGCTATCCGGCGATGATCCGCGCCCGGGCGGCCCGCTTCCCTGACGACCAGCTAGCGACCCTTGCCCTGGGCCAGACCGAGCTGGAGCTCGGTGACCCCGTCAAGGGGCGGGCCCTGCTGGAAGACTGGATCAAGGCCCACCCCGACGATGTGGAAGCGATGTTCGTGCTTGGGGACCACCTGATCGATCAGGCCAGGGCGGAAAAGGACGAAGACAAGTCCGGTGCGCTCAGGGACGGCGCCCGGGCGCTCCTGCAGCGCGCGGCCCAGCTGGCGCCGAACGACTACCGCGTCCTCTACGCCTATGCCCAGGCGCGGTATGGCGAGCCCGGCTTTCCGACGACGGAAACCCAGGCCCTGCTGATCAACGCCTACAAGCGGGCGCCCCAGGTCGACAGCCTGCGGTTCGAACTGGTCCAGGTGCTGATCGCGCGACGGCACTGGCGGGAGGCCGAGGCCCTGCTCAAACCGCTGGTCAACAGTCCGCACGGCGGCGAGGTGGTGGACAAGGCCCGCGAGATGATGAAACGGGTCCAGGCGGCCCTGGCTGCGGGATAAGGCTGACCCGCGCGGCGGAGACCGGCCGTTGGGTGCGTCTGGAGACCGGATCGACATGTCGCCGTTGCAGTTCGTCCGCGGCCTCGCCGCGCTGGTCCTCGGAACCCTGGTGGCCGCCGGCTGGGCGGCCCCGGAGGCCCAGGCCCGCTGGCTGCGCGCCGAGACCCGCCACTTCGTGCTCTACAGCGACGGTCCCGAGGCCGGCCTGCGCCGCTACGCCGCTGACCTGGAAGACTTCGACGCCCTGCTGCGCGCCGCCCATGGAATGGATCCCGCCGCGGCGCCGGCGCGGAAGCTGGACATCTATCTCGTCGGCGGCGAACGCGATATCGGCCGCGTCTTGCCGACGACCCACGAGGGCCTGGCCGGCATCTATCGGGCCAACCTCGGCGACATCTACGCTGTGGCCATCCGCGGCGAAACCGGCGCCGACCAGGGGCGGCGGTTCCTGTTCCATGAATACGTCCACCACTTCATGCTGCAGAACTTCAGCGCCGCCTATCCGGCCTGGCTGGTCGAGGGCTACGCCGACTATTTCGGCGCGACGCATTTCGAGGCCGATCGCATCGAGGTCGGCGGCTTGCCGCCGGGCCGGGCGCGGAGTCTTGCGAACGAAACCTGGCTGCCCCTGTCGCAGATCGCGGGCATGGCCGCGCCGATCCGGTCGGGTGAGGCGGGACGCAAGATCATCGGCATCTACTACGGCCAGTCCTGGCTGCTGACCCACTACATGCTCAGCGATCCGGCCCGGAAGGCGCGGCTCGGCGAGTACCTGCGGGCCGTTGGCCGCGGCGAGGACCCGGTCAAGGCGCTCGAGACGGCGATCGGAACCGACCTGGTCACGGCCCAGGCGACGCTCAAGGCCTACGCCAGGGCGACGCCGGGCATCCGCTATCCCCGCCCCGAACGGCCGGCGGCCGGCATCGCCCTGTCGACCCTGCCGGCGTCGGCGGACGACCTGCTGCTGGAGAACCAGCGTCTGAAGAGCGGCGTGACGGTCGGTGAGCAGGCCGAGTTCCTCAAACTCATCCGCACCCGCGCCGCCCGATTCCCGGGGGATCGCCTGGCCGACCTGACCCTGGCGCGGGCCGAGATCTCCTTCGGCGACCGGGCGGCGGGCGAGGTGATCCTCCAGCGCCGGTTCGCGGCCGACGCCACGGACGTCGACGCGGCCTGGCTGATGGCGCTCAGCCGGCTGTTCGCTGGTCAGGCGGACCCCGCGCGCCGGGTGGAGTTCTACACCCAGGCCCGGCCCTGGCTGGGCAAGGCCTTCGCGCTGGACGGCAACCGCTACCAGATCCTCTACGACTACGCCCAGGCGCGGTCGGTCGACGTCGACTATCCCTCCGACAACACCCTGGCGGTGCTGCTCAAGGCCCACGCGCTGGCGCCGCAGGTCGCGCCGGTGACGGTCGGCGCGGCGCGCGGCCTGATGAAGCGCAGGCGTTTCGACGAGGCCATCATCCTGCTCACCCCACTGGCCAACAGCCCGCACGGCGGGGGACTGGCCCAGGCGGCGGGTCGCCTGATCGCCCAGGCGCGGGCGGGCCAGGCGGTCGATGCGGTCGGCCCGAGCGAGGGAGAGGACGCCACGGACAGGTGACAAGCGCGGCCGGGACCGCTACCTCCCGCCGCCATGTCCAACGCCACCGCCCTTGAAGCCGCGCGCCGGCGCACCTTCGCCATCATCAGTCACCCTGACGCCGGCAAGACGACCCTGACCGAGAACCTGCTGCTGGCCGGCGGGGCCATCCGGGCGGCCGGCGCGGTGCGCGCGCGGGGCGAGAACCGCCGCACGCGGTCGGACTGGATGAAGATCGAGCGCGAGCGCGGCATCTCGGTCAGCGCCTCGGTGATGACGTTCGACCACGACGGCCTGATGTTCAACCTGCTGGACACCCCGGGCCACGAGGATTTCTCGGAAGACACCTACCGCACGCTGACCGCCGCCGACGCCGCCATCATGGTGCTGGACGCCGCCAAGGGTATCGAGCCCCAGACCCTGAAGCTGTTCGAAGTCTGCCGCCTGCGCGACATCCCCATCGTCACCTTCATCAACAAGCTCGACCGCGAGACCCGCGATCCCTTCGACCTGCTCGACGAGATC
>CANJYY010000001.1 GCA_947479185.1 Caulobacteraceae bacterium | reverse complement strand
GAGGCCCGCCGCCTCAACGAGGAGCAGCTGCAGAACGCCGTGGTCAGCCTCGAGCGCAGCCAGGAGCAGCTGGCCGAGCTGGCCCGCAAGTACGAGAACGAGAAGGTCCGCGCCGAGGCGGCCAACAAGGCCAAGAGCGAGTTCCTCGCCAACATGTCCCACGAGCTGCGCACGCCGCTCAACGCGGTCAACGGCTTCAGCGAGATCATGATCGCCGAGATGTACGGCCCGCTCGGCGACCCGCGCTACAAGGAATACGCCGGCGACATCCACAACAGCGGCCAGCACCTGCTGGCCCTGATCAACGACATCCTCGACATGTCGAAGATCGAGGCCGGCAAGATGAACCTCAAGTTCGAGCCGCTGAACCTCGAGGAGGTCACCGAGGACGCCGTGCGGCTGGTGCGCAACCGCGCCGAGGCGGCCGGCCTGTTCCTCACCGTCGATTTCCCCTTCCTGCCGGAGATCGAGGCCGACTACCGGGCGGTCAAGCAGGTGCTGCTCAACCTGCTCAGCAACGCGATCAAGTTCACCCCGCGCGGCGGCCGGGTCACGGTCCGCGCCGAGGTCCGCCAGGACACACTGGGCGAACGGGTGCGGGTCTCGGTGTCCGACACCGGCATCGGCATCAGCAAGGACGACCTGGCCCGTCTGGCCCAGCCATTCGAGCAGGTCGAGAGCCAGCACAGCAAGACGACCCAGGGCACGGGCCTTGGCCTGGCGCTGACCAAGTCGCTGATCGAGCTGCACGAGGGCGCGCTGGAGATGGACAGCACTCCGGGCGAAGGCACCACGGTCAGCTTCATCCTGCCGATCCGCCGCCTGCAGGGCGTGATCGCGGCGTAGGACCAATCGACATTCAGGTCCGGCCAATGGGGACAGGTTATCCTGTCCCTCGGGACTGGATAACCTGTCCCCGTCAGCGCGATCATGGGACAGGTTGACCAGTCCCCTGAGGTCGGCGCGCTTGGATGGCCCGAACAAGTCGGGCCATGACGCTTGGTTGGGCAGAGAGCCGATACACCAGGACCGCTCCTCGCGAGAACGGGTTTGACACCCGGGAGGCGCGCCGATCCACTCAGGTCATGCGGGGCGTTCTGAAACCTGATCGGCGCACGATCCTGACCGGCCTTGCGGCGGCCGGTCTCGCGGTCGCGCCGCTGGGCTCGACGGCGCGTGGGGCCGGCGCCCTGCGCATCCGGCGCTCCATCGGCGGCATGCGGCCCGACGATCCCGACCTCGACGCCCTGCGCCGGGCGATCCCCATCCTGCGTCGCAACGGCCTGTGGCAGGCCCAGGTCGCCGTCCACGCCGACATGCGCAACCGCCAGCACACCTCCTGGCGCTTCCTGCCCTGGCACCGGCTGCTGATCCTGCATTTCGAGGACATGGTCGCCCGGGTCAGCGGCAAGGCCGACTTCGCCCTCCCCTACTGGGACTGGGGCCGCGATCCGTTTCCGCCGATCTTCTACACCGACCCGGCCTTCATCATGCCGAACCGCGCGGCGCCGCCGGGCATGGTCATGGACAGCCGCTGGTTCACCTCCAAGCTGGACGATCCGTTCGCGGCCTACTTCGGCGCGCCGCGCGATCCGGGCGGCCAGGACGGCGGTCCCCGCTACATGGCCGGCTCGGCCGAATGGAGCGGCCACAACCTGATGCACGGCTTCGTCGGCGGCGACATGAACGACCTGCAGCGGGCGCCGAATGATCCGGTCTTCTACCTGCATCACGCCAACATCGACCGCAGCTGGGCCCTGTGGCGCAGCCGCAATCCGGCCGAGGTCTATCCCCAGGCCTGGCGCGACGAAGTGCTGGCCGGCCTGATCGACGCCGAGGGGCGACCGGCGGCGGCCATGACGGCGGGCGCGACGGTCGACCCGTTCGCCCTCGGCTACGGCTATCCGCAGGACACGTCCCTGCCGCCACCGTTCGAGCCTCCGTCGCGCCCGGCCTCGTCCCGCCGGCAGCGTTACGCCCTGGCGGCCCGTGTCGTGGCCCCCAACGCCGGAGTGATCAGCATTCCCGCCGACCTGGCCGACCGGCCGTCGGTGCGGGCGGCGGGCTTCATCGAGATCGAGTGCGACCGCGACAGATCGTCGATGATCACCATCTCCGCGCGGCGCGTTTCCGACGGGGCGCAGGTGTTCCACGACACCATCTTCGCCATCCCGATGGGCGTCTGTTTCGAGGCCCAGGCCTACCGCATCAATCTCGACCGCGTCTGGGGTCCGGCCGGGACCAGGGGCATCGAGCTGCGCCTCGACATCACCCCGATGCTCGGGCCCGACAGCGGGACCAGCGCCTCGGTGCTGACCCGCGCGATCCTCGATATCGACGCGCCGGTCTGACGCCGTCCGTCAGGGCTGGGCAGACTGTGGCGTCGGGGGCGGCGCGGCGTCCTGCTGCCGCGCCTCCCACTGGCGCTGGAAGCGCTGATTGACCATCTGGTTCATCGTCGCGCGCATGGCCTCGGCGAGGTTGGCCCGCTCCTCGGGCGGCAGGGTCGCGGCGAAGACGACCATGTCGCGCTCCAGCCGGGCCCGGGCCCCGACTTCAAGCATCCGCGCGCGATCCAGATCGGCGGCGACCTTTTCGGCGTCGAAGCTCCCGGACGCCATGGCGTCGAACGCCCGGCGCTTGATCGCGCGGGCCTCGCGCACGTCGGCGACCTTGCCCATCAGCGCCTTGCGCAGCACGGCGTTGAACGCCGGCCGGTACTGGGGCGACAGGGCCCGGGCCGTGGCCCAGAACGGCAGAGGCGCGCGCCCCTGCCCCTGGATCACCACCGGCGCGGGCTGCATCAGTCTGGGCCCCAGCGCCCAGGCGCCGACGCCCAGCCCGATCAGGAACAGGTTCAGGGCCAGCGACCCCAGCAGGCCGTAGAGCAGTCCGCGACCGTTCAAGAGTCCCCTCCCGCATCATCGACCATGCCGGCGCTGTAGGCCGCGGCCAGGACGACCGCATCCTCGCCGGCGCTGGTCACCGACAGATTGACGCCGATCATCACCCCGGCGACGGCCACCGCGGCCAGGCCGATGCCGACACCGGCGCCGGCGAACCAGCGGCGGGCCGGCGCGCGAACCGGCCGCGCACGCGGCGCGGCGGCCATGACGCTCTGGCGCAGCGCCAAGGTCGGCGACAGTCGTGCGGCCGCGTCGAGGTCCTCGTCGAGGTCCCGCGCCTCGGCCAGGATCGCGCCGGCCTCGTCGGGCGACGCGGCCAGCAGCGCGAAGGCGGCGTCCTGTTCGGCCGCGGGCCAGCGGGTCAGCGAGCCGCCATAGGCCTCGGCGAGCATCCGGAACCGTTCCAGGGTCATCGTCCTACTCCCTCAGGTCGGCCAGCGCGGCGCGCAGGGCCCGTCGCCCCCGCGCCAGCAGGCTTTCCAGCGCATCCACCGTCACGCCCATCAGGGCGGCGGCCTCGATATTGGTCAGGTCCTGGTAGTGGCAGAGCACCACCGCTTCTCTCTGACGGTCGGGCAGGTCCGCCAATGCGGCGGAAACCCGCAGGCCGGTGTCGCGGGCCAGCAGCCCCCGGTCGGCGGCCGGGCCGGTGTCGACCTGCTCCGGCGGCTCGGCCATCGACACCTCGCGGCGGCGGCGCAGCCGGTCGTAGCAGAGGTTCAGCGCCACGCGGTGCAGCCAGGTGTCGAACCGCGCCGCGCCCGGAACCCAGGTCGGGGCCTGTTTCCAGGCGCGCAGGAAGGCCTCCTGCGCCACATCCTCGGCCTCGGCGGCGTCGTTCAGCATGCGATGGGCGAGCTGAAGCATGCGCGGCAGCTTGCGGCTCACCAGCGCCTGGATGGCCGCCGGGTCGCCGCGCCCCACACGCGCAACCAACTCCTGGTCCGGATCGCTTCCGCCCGTCGCCAAACTGTTCCCCACGCCGCCAGCGCGCCCCCCGGCCCGCCGCCTGGCGAGTCGCTGGGTCAATGACCGCCGCCACCCCGGCCGCCCATGCCGCCGCTGCGCATCGCAGCCAGTTCCGTCGCGCTCAGCGCGCCGTCGCCGTTGACGTCGGAGCGTTGAAAGCGGCGTTCGACCATCTTCTCGATTTCCGGCCGGGTGAGGAAGCCGTCATTGTTGGCGTCGAGCATGCCGAACATCATGCCGCCGCGACCGCCGCCCTGGCCCTGACCCTGGCCTCCGCCCTGGCGCATCGCGGCCATGCCGGACTCCAGCTCGGTCTTCGACAGCTTGCCGTCCTTGTTGGCGTCGGCGCGCAGCATCATCCCGACGCGGGCGGCCTTGAATTCGGCCAGGCTGACCTTGCCGTCGCCATTGGCGTCCATGCGGGCCCCGGGGGCGCCCTGGGCCAGGACGGCGCCGGCGGACAGGGCCAGCAGGACTGCGGCCAGTGAAATCGTCTTCATGTGCGGCTTGCTCCGTTATGCACCCCGACGATTGAACGGCCCGTCGCGCGGCTTCCGTCGCCTCAGGGGCGAGTGATCGCATCAAAGGCCGCGCGGGCCCTGTCGCGGGACTCCGTCAGCCGCTTGCGCAGGGCCTTCAGCGTCCGCGCGCCGCCGGCCCGGGCCAGCAGGGCCTGCAGCCCCTTCGGCTCGGCGTCAGGGTCGGCGGAGTCCTCCAGCGCCAGCTTGAGCAGCTGCGACAGGTCCTGCTGCAGGGTCCAGGCCTCGGCCAGATCGGTCAGGGCCGCGGCGGCGCCGAGCCCGGCGGCCGACAGCGCGGCCAGGGCGTCGCCGGTGTTCTGCGCCAGCGGGCCGCCCGCCGCCGCGTGGACGATCTGCAGATGCTGGGCGGCGAACTCGACATCGACCAGCCCGCCGGGCGTCAGCTTCAGGTCCCAGAAGCCCGACGGCGGCCGTTCGGCCTCCAGCAGCGCCCGCATCTCGCGGACGTCGGCGGCGGTGCGGCCCGCGTCGCGCGGCCGGCGCAGCGCCGTCTCGACCGCCCGGGCGGCCTGGTCGGCGAACCCCGGCGAGCTGGACCAGACGACCCGGGCCCGGGTCAGGGCCAGCATCTCCCAGGTCTCGGCCTCGCGGTCGTAATAGGTCTCGAAGGCGTTGAGGCTCACGGCCACCGGGCCCTTGCTGCCGGTGGGTCGCAGCTGCATGTCGACCTCGTACAGCCCGCCCTCCCCCGTCGGCGCCGACAGGGCCGCGATCAGCCGCTGGGTGAACCGGGCATAGAAGGTGTCGGCGCTCCAGCCCTTGGTCGCCGACATCCCCGCCGGATCGTTCGAGCGGTAGAGCGTCATCAGGTCGAGGTCGGAGCGAGCGGTCATCTCGCGGCCGCCGCACTTGCCCAGCGCCACCACCGCCACCTCGCCGTCGAACGCCCCGCCCTGCCGCACGGTCTCGGCCAGGGCGGCGGCGGACAGGCCCTTGATGCACAGGTCCGCCAGTTCGGCGAAGGCGGCCCCGGCCTGGGCGGCGCTGGCCGTGCCGCTCATCACCTGCACCCCGACCCGGAAGGCCTGTTCGCGGTGCACCCGCCGCGCCGCGTCCATCGCGCCCTCGAAGCCCTCGGCCTCGTCCAGCGCACGGTTGAACCAGGCCTCGCCCTGACCCGCCTCGAACGGCTGGAAGAAGGCGCTGTCGAGCAGGGCGTCGAGCGCGGCCGGCCGGCGGGCCAGGGTCTGGGCCAGCTGCGGGGCGTAGGCCATCACCTCGACGATCAGCTGGAACAGCTTCGGCTGGGCAAGGAACAGCGACTGCACCTGCACCCCCGACGACAGGGCGCTGAAGAAGTCGGCGAAGCGGTTGAAGGCGGTGTCCGGCGCGCCGGTGGCCTGCACGGCGTCGAGCAGCCGCGGCGCCAGCCGGGTGAACAGCTCCCGCCCCCGCTCGGTGCGGGTGGCGGCGATCCGGCCGTGGTGCCAGCGGCGGATGGTCTGCGAGACCTGCGGCGGGTTGGAGAAGCCCATCCGCTTGAGCGTGGCCAGCGTCTCCGGGTCGTCCTCGACCCCGGTGAAGATCAGGCTGCCGAAGCGCGACGACAGCTCCTCCTCGCCCTTGAACAGATCGCCGTAGATGGCGTTGACGCCGCGCAGGATCTTGCCGACGGCGGCGTCGAAGCTGCGCAGGTTCTCATAGCCCCACAGGGCCGCGACCCGCTTCCGGTCGGCATCGGATTCCGGCAGCCTGTGGGTCTGGTCATCGGCCAGCATCTGCGTCCGGTGCTCGAGCGCGCGCAGGGCGTGATAGGCGATGGTCAGCTCGGTCGCCGCCGCCTGGGTGACATGGCCGGCCAGGGCCAGGGCCGACAGGGCGTCGAGCGTGCGGTTCGACCTCAGATCCGCGTGCCGTCCGCCGAGGATCAGCTGCTGGGTCTGAACGTAGAACTCGATCTCGCGGATGCCGCCCCGGCCCAGCTTCAGGTCGGCGCCCTTGGCCGTCAGCCGGTCGTCGACCTTCCAGGCGTGGATCTGCCGCTTGATCGAGTGGATGTCGGCGATGGCCGCGAAGTCGAGGTTCTTGCGCCAGACGAACGGCAGCAGCTCCTCGAGGAAGGCCTCGCCCGCCGGGATGTCGCCGGCCGCCGCCCGCGCCTTGATGAAGGCCGCCCGCTCCCAGTTCTGGCCGACCGATTCGTAATAGGCGAAGGCCGCCGGGGCCGGCACGGCGGGCGGCGTCGAGGACGGATCAGGCCTCAGCCGCAGGTCGACGCGGAACACATAGCCGTCGGCGGTCCGGTCCTGCAGCGTGCGCGCCACGCCATGGGCGATGCGCACCGCCTCGTCGCCGGCCTCGACCCCCTCGGCCAGCGGCAGGCGTTCGGGCTCGTAGAAGAAGGTGATGTCGATGTCGCTGGAGTAGTTGAGCTCGAACGCGCCGTGCTTGCCGAGCGCGATGATCATCAGGCCGGGGATCGGTCCGGCGGGACCGGGCTCCACCGCGACCAGTCGCCCGCGCTCGATCTCCGCCCGCGCGGTCAGGGCCACGGCGGCCTGCAGGGCCGCGTCGGCGAACCGGGCCAGGGCCCCGGTGACCGCGTCCAGCCCCCAGACTCCGCCGAGGTCGGCGATGGCGGTCAGCAGATGCAGGTCGGCCTTCAGGTCGCGCAGCACCCGCCGCCCGACCTCATCGTCCGGCTCGTCGGCCTGGGCCCGCGCCTGCTCCAGGATGCCGGCCAGCCGCTCGACGGGATCGCTCTCGAGCGTCTCCCGCAGCGCCGCCGGCCGCCGCCGCGCCAGTCCGGCCAGATAGGGCGAGGCGCCGAAGATCGGCGCCAGCGCCGGCCAGGCCGCCTCCAGCGCCTCGCCGCCGATCTTCGCCAGAAGCAGCTCATGGGTTCGCCCGGCGGCCTTGGCGTCAAGAACGGGTCCACAGGGGCGCAGGCGGTCGGCGAGGCGAGTCATGCTGTGCAGATTGCGCGCGACAGGGCCGCGAGGCCAGCGCCCTACTCCACCCGCGGCAACACGATCGCCACCCGCAATCCCGGGCCGAAGCCGTCGTACAGACCGGGGCCCTCGTCCAGCTCCAGCCGGCCGCCATGGGCCTCCGCCACGGCGGCGACCAGCGACAGGCCGAGGCCCGAGCCGGGCTCGCTGCGGCTGTTCTCCAGCCGCACGAAGCGCTGGACCACGCGGCCGCGGTCTTCCATCGGCACGCCGGGACCATTGTCGGTGACCGAGAACTCGATCTCGCCCGACGAGCGCCGGCGCACACGGATCATCACCGCGCCGCCGACCGGGGTGTACTTGATGGCGTTGTCGATGACGTTGGCCAGCGCCTGGGCGAGGATCGGCCGGGCCGCCTTGACGGTCAGGCGCGGGATCAGCTCGGCCCTGAAGTCGATGCCCTTATCCTCGCACAGCGGCTCATAGAGCTCGGCCATGTCGGCGGCCAGCTGGCCGGGGTCGAACAGGGTCTGGTCCGGCGCGCTGCCGGCGGCCTGCAGCCGGGCGATGGCCAGCACGGCGTTGAAGGTGGTCAGCACATTGTCGGCGTCGTCGAGCGCCTGGATCAGCGCCTGCTTGGGGTCGCCCTTGCCGGCCTCGACCTCGATCAGCGCCGCCTCCATACGCGCCCGCAGCCGCGTCAGGGGCGAGCGCAGGTCATGGGCGATGGCGTCCCCGGCGTGCCGCAGCCCGCCCATCGACCGCTCCAGCCGGTCGAGCATCTCGTTCAGGCCGCTGGCCAGTTCGTCATACTCGTCCCGCGCGCCGCGCACCCGGGCGCGGGCCTTGAGGTCGCCGGCCCGCACGGCGGCGATGGTGTCGTTGAGCCCGGCCATGTGGCGGCTGACATTGCGGCTGACCGCCACCCCGCCGGCCAGACCGAGCAGGATGACCAGCGCCCCAGCCCCCCACAGCGCCCGCACGATGCCGGTGACGAAGCCCTCGGATTCACCGACGTCGGCGCCGACGAACAGCACCTCGCCGCCCCCGAGCCGCTCCTGCAGGCCCCGCGCCGGGCGCTTGACCTCGCCGCCGTCGGGGTCGGTGTCGGTGACCTGGAAGGTGGTCCAGTTCTCGCCCGGCTCCATGTCCTCACCGAGCGGCGACTCCTCGATCGAGCCGGTGATCTTCTGGCCCTTGCCGTCGAGCAGGAGGTAGAGGAACGGCCGTTCGCCGACGGCCCGCTCGATCAGCGCCTGGTTCAGCGCCGGCGAGCCGCCGCGGCGGTAGATGGCCTCCAGCGAGTTCATCTCCCGGCGGATCTCGTCATCGGCCCGCCGCGTCACCTCCCCGGCCGTGGCCAGATAGGCATAGGCCAGGAACGCCGCCGCCGCGGCCGCGAACATGGCCAGGAACAGCAGGGTCAGCCGGAACGGCGTGGTGCGGAAAATCCGGGGCAGGCGCATGGGAATGGCGCCCGGCTCCTAAGGGTCGAGCCGGTAGCCGGCGCCGCGCACGGTCTGCAGCATCTGGCGGTCGAAGCCCTTGTCGATCTTCGAGCGCAGGCGGGAGATGTGCACGTCGATGACGTTGGTCTGGGGGTCGAAGTGATACTCCCAGACCTTCTCCAGCAGCATGGTGCGGGTCACCGACTGGCCGGCGTGACGCATCATGAATTCCAGCAGCTGGAACTCGCGCGGCTGCAGGTCGATCTCGCTCGCCCCGCGGTGCACGGTGCGGGCGATGAGGTTCATCTCCAGCTCGCCGACCTTCAGCGTGGTCGCCACGGCGCCGGTTTCGCGACGACGCGACAGGGCCTCGACCCGGGCGATCAGCTCGGGAAAGGCGTAGGGTTTGACCAGATAGTCGTCGGCGCCGGCCTGCAGCCCGTCGACCCTGTCGGCGACCTCGCCAAGCGCGGACAGGAACAGCACGGGGGTGGCGTCGCCCTCGCGGCGCAGCGTCGAGACAACCTCCACGCCGTTCATCTTCGGCATCATCCGGTCGACGATCAGCACGTCGAAACCGCGCTTCTGCGCCTCGGCCAGACCGGCCGCGCCGTCGGCCGCGTGGCTGCAGTCATAGCCGGCCTCGGACAGGCCGCGCGCCATCGCCTCGGCCGCTTCGAGATCGTCCTCGATGATCAGGATTCGCATCATTCGCCCCGCCAGGGTCGGCGACGGGAATCCGCCGACGCACGGAAACTACCCCGTGGGCGGCGGCGACCTCAACATACGATAGTGTAATGCGGCGACGGGCCGGAAACCGTGCGCCGGATCGGGCCGGATCCTCCGGAACCGGCGCTGTCGGCGCGGGTCCCGGAGGGTGATCGGCGTCCTAGTTCACCTTGACGGGAACCGAGGCCAGCTGGCCCTTGAACAGGACCGACAGCAGGATGGTCGGACGGCCCGCCTTCTTGGCGGCGTCCACCGCGGCGGCCACGTCGGCCGGCGCGCGCACGGCCTTCAGGTTCACCGAGGTGATCACGTTGCCCACGGCGATGCCGCGCTCGGCGGCGTCGGAGTCGGCCCTCAGGCTGTCGATCAGCACGCCCTGGACGTCGGTGGCGATGCCGTAGCGACGACGGCCGGCGGTATCGAGCGGGACCAGGCCCATGCCGAGCACCTGAACGCGGTTGGCGCTGGGCGCGTTCGGCGACTTGCCGCTGTTGCCCGAGCCGCCGTCCGAATCCGGCCGCAGCGTGCTGGCCAGTTCCTCATTGGACGGACGAACGCCGGAGCGGATCTCGATGACCCGGGGACGACCGTCGCGCAGGACCTCGAGACGCAGCACCGAACCGGCCGCGCCACGCCCGACTTCACGGGTCAGGGCCGTCGAGGACTCGACCTTCACCCCGTTCACCGACAGCACGATGTCGTCGACCATCAGCCCGGCCTTGGCCGCGGGACCGCCCGGGGTGACCGCCTTGACCACGGCGGCCTTGACGCTGCCCATGCCCAGGGCTTCGCTCATCTCGGGGGTGAAGTTCTGGATCTGCGCGCCGATATAGCCGCGCACGACCTTGCCGTTGGCGATCAGCTGCCGGGTGATGCTGTCGGCGACGTCGGCGGGAATGGCGAAGCCGATGCCGACCGAGCCGCCGGTCGGCGAGAAGATGGCGCTGTTGACGCCGATCACCCGGCCGTAGGTGTCGAAGGTCGGGCCGCCCGAGTTGCCCCGGTTGATCGGCGCGTCGATCTGGACGTAGTCGACGTAGGTCGAGCTTTCGTCATTCAGATTGCGGCCATAGGCGGACACGATGCCGGCCGTGGCGGTGCCGCCCAGGCCGAACGGGTTGCCGACGGCGATGACCCAGTCGCCGACGCGCGGCTTGGCGGCGTTCTCGAAGGTCACGAAGGTGAAGCCGCCGCCCTCGACCTTGATCACCGCCAGGTCGGTATTCTCGTCGCGGCCGATCAGCCTGGCCTTCAGTTCGCGACCGTCCTTCAGGGTGACGGTGATTTCGTCGGCGCCCTCGATGACGTGGTTGTTGGTGACGATGTAGCCGTCGGCCGAGATCAGGAAGCCGGAGCCGGACGACTGTTGCCGCGGACGGCCGCTCGCGCCGTTCTCACCGTCCTCGTCCTGCTCGCCCGGCTTGCCATTAGGGCCCAGCGGAAAGTTCGGCAGGCGCAGGGCGCTGGCGTCGACCCGCGAGGTGACGTCGATCGACACCACGGCCGGCGAGACCTTCTCGAAGATATCGGCGAAGGACATCGGTGCGCCGGGCGGCGGCGCGAACATCATCGGACCGGCGGACGAGGTCCGCACCAGCTGCGGCGCTTCGGCCGCCTGGGCGGGGGCCATACGCAAACCCACGCCGGCCAGCGCGGCGCAGGCGACGCCCACGCCCGCGACGGCGCCCACAAAGAAACCGGTCTTCCTGGCGACCATCTGTGATCCGTTCCTGACCCGCATACGGCGGGCTCTGCTGAGAGTTTTCGATGCCAAAGAGCGTCGCCGCTCTCAAGTTATCATTCCGTCATCCGACAAGGGCTTCTTGGAGCCGGATCACGGCGCAATCGTGTCACGCCGTCTCGTCGTCCAGCAAGGCCGCCAGCCGCGATTCCTCCTCGCCGGACAGCGCCGGCGTCGGCTCCCGGCGGCGGAACCGCGAGGCCAGCAGCGCCAGGCCGGCGAGCGCCGCCAGGAAGGGCCCCAGCCACAGCACCGCGTTGGCCGGGCTGAAGCGCGGCTTCAGCAGCACGAACTCGCCGTAGCGGTCCGTCAGGAAAGCCTTCACCTCCCCGTCGGAACGCCCGGCGGTGATCTGTTCGCGCACGACCTTGCGCAGGTCGCCGGCCAGTTCCGCGTCGGAGTCGTCGATCGACTCGTTCTGGCAGACCAGGCAGCGGATCTGGGCGAACAGGGTCCGGGCGCGCGCCTCCTGCGCCGGATCCTGCAACCGCTCGGACGGGTCCGAGGCGGCGCCGGCCATCAGCATCAGCGCCGTCAGCACAACCAGCAGGGGTCTCATGGCTTGCTTCCCACGGCGAAGCGCAACCGACGGTCGGACAGGCTCAGCAGCCCGCCCAGCGCCATCAGCAGCGGACCCAGGTAGATCAGCTGGACCCACGGATTGTAGTAGGCGCGCACCAGCCAGGCCGGCCCGCCGCCAACCGCCGCCCGGCGCTCGCCGAGCACGGTATAGACCTGGCTGAAGCCGAGGTTGCACAGGGCGACTTCGGAGGTGCTCTGCTTGCCGGCCGGATAGAACCGGCGCTCCGGCGCCGGTGCGCAGACGGGCTTGCCGCCCCGGGTCACGGTCAGCTGGCCGCGTTCGGCGATGTAGTTGGGCCCGTCGACCGTGCCGACCGACTTCAGCGTCAGCTCGAAGGCGCCCAGCCGAACCTGTCCGCCGATCGACAGGGCTTCGGCCGCCTCCACCTTCCAGGACGTTTCGAAACAGGCGCCCAGGATGAACAGGCCGAGGCCCGCGTGCGCCAGGGTCATGCCCCACGACCCGCGCGGCAGGCCGGTCAGGCGGCGACGCACCTCGGGCCAGGGGGCCTTGAACGCCCGGGTCCGCTGGACGATCTCGCTGGCCGCGCCGGCGATGACCCAGGCGCCGAGCGCCACCCCCCCGCTGGCCAGCGCCTTGCGCGGGCTCATCAGGGCGAAGATCAGGAAGCCGACCAGCACGGCGATGGCCCCGGCCAGCCGCAGCTGCGCGGCGCTGTCGACGACATTGCCCCGCTTCCAGGCGGTCAGGGGCCCGAACGGCAGGATCAGCATGGCCAGACCCATCAGCACGCCGAACACCAGGTTGAAATAGGGCGGTCCAACGGTGATCGGCGCGCCGGCGAAGGCCTCGTAGATCAGCGGATAGAGGGTGCCGAACAGCACCGCCCCGGTCGCCGCCGTCAGCAGGATGTTGTTGAGCACTATGAGACTTTCCCGACTCGCCGGGGCGAACACCCCGCCGGGCGCGAGAGCCGGTGATCGCCAGGCGAACAGGGCGAAGGCCGCGCCCGACGAGACGCCGAGGATCGACAGCAGCAGCACGCCGCGCGTCGGGTCGACGGCGAAGGCGTGCACGCTGGTCAGCACGCCGGAGCGCACGAGGAAGGCGCCCAGCATCGAGAAGGTGAAGGCCGCCAGCGCCAGGAACAAGGTCCAGCCGGACAGCGCCCCGCGCTTCTCGGTGACGATCGCCGAATGCAGCAGCGCCGCCCCGATCAGCCAGGGCATGAAGGAGGCGTTCTCGACCGGATCCCAGAACCACCAGCCGCCCCAGCCGAGCTCGTAGTAGGCCCAGAAGGAGCCCAGCGCGATGCCGATGGTCAGGAAGCTCCAGGCCGCCAGCGTCCAGGGCCGCACCCAGCGCGCCCAGGCGGCGTCGACCCGGCCCTCGATCAGGGCCGCCACGGCGAACGAGAAGACCACCGAGAAGCCGACATAGCCGAGGTAGAGGAACGGCGGATGGAAGGCGAGCGCCGGGTCCTGGAGCAGCGGATTGAGCGAGCGTCCCTCGATCGGCGGGCTCGCCAACCGCGCCAGCGGGTTGGAAGCCAGGACGGTATAGGCCAGGAACAGCACGCCCAGCAGGCCCTGCACGCCCAGCGCGCGGCTCTTGAGCCCGGCGGGCAGACCCTTGCCGAACCCGGCCACGGCGGCGCCGTAGCCGGTCAGGATCAGGCACCACAGCAGCATCGAGCCCTCGTGGCTGCCCCAGGTTCCGGCCAGCTTGTAGAGCAGCGGCTTGGCGGTGTGCGAGTTGGACGCGACGTTGGCGACCGAGAAGTCGGAGGTGATGAAGGCCGTCAGCAGGGCGGCGAACGCGACCGCCACGCCGAGAAAGGCGCCGATGGCCGCGCCCTCGCCCGCGCCGGCCAGCGTGGGTCTGCGCCCGCCGATCAGGCCGAGCACGGTCTGCGCCAGCGACAGGGCCAGCGCCAGGGCGAGCGCGAACGCGCCGAGTTCAACGGTCATGGCTTGCCGTAAGCCGGAGCGGCCCCGTTGCCTCGCCATTCGCCCTGTTCTTTCAGGGCGTCGGCCACCTCGCGCGGCATGTACTTCTCATCGTGCTTGGCCAGCACCTGCTTGGCCTTGAAGGTTCCCGACGCATCGAACGTCCCTTCGGCGACCACGCCCTGCCCTTCGCGGAACAGGTCCGGCAGATCGCCCTGGAAGCTGACGGGCGCGGTGTCGGTCTTGTCGGAGATGACGAACTCGACCCTGCCGTCGGGATGCTTGACCACGCTGCCGGGCAGGACCAGCCCGCCGAGTTGCACGGCCCGGCCGGGCGCGACGTTGGCCGCCTTGGCCTGGGCCGGGGTGTAGAACAGCGAGATCGAGTCCCGCAGGCCCCAAAGCGTCAGGCCCGCGGCCAGCGCCAGCACCGGCGCCACGGCCAGCACGATGGTCAGGCGCCGCCGCGCGGTGCGGGATTTCGGCCAGAAGCTCATTGGGCGGCCTCGTCGAGTGCTTTGAGGATGTCGGGTTGATCCTTGTAGAGCGTGCGGGCGCGCGCCAGGGCCGTATCGCGGCGCTGGGTCTCGCCCAGCACGGACCAGGCGCGGACCAGCCGGACCCAGCCCTGCGGATCGTCGGCGTCGGCTCCAAGGCGCTTTTCCAGCCCCTCGACCATGCCGCGGATCTGCGCCGCGTCGGGCTGCGCGGGCGCGGCCTGCCGGCGTTCGGGCAATCCGCCGGCCCGGGTCACGGCGGCGATCTCACCGGTCAGGGCGGCGCGCGACGGGTCGTCGGCGGCGAGGCTGTCCAGCAGCGCCCGCCAACCGGCGAGGCCCTGCTCGACCTTGCCATCGGCGATATCGGCGCGGGCGAGGAAGTACCGGGCGCTCAACGAGGCAGGATCGATCTTCAGCGCCTCGTTGAAGGCGGCCCGGGCGTCGACGCCGACCTCGCCGTCGGCTTCGGCCATGAAGGTCTCCCCCAGCGCGGCCCACAGGTCGGCGCGACGTGGCGCGATGGCGACAGCGCGGCGGAGGGCGCTGGACGCGGCCATGGCGTCGCCCGAGGCCAGTTCGGCCAGGGCCAGATTCTTGAAGGCTTCGGGGTCGGTGGGGCGCTCGGTGACGATGGTCCGCATCAGCGCCGCCATCCGTGGCGGATCGAGTGTCGAGGGATCGCTGTGCCGCCATTCGGCGAGTCGCTTCTGGAACGGCTGGTCCGCCAGGCCGGGCGCGCCGGTCGCCCAGTAAAGCCCTGCGGCGATCAACGGCAGAATCGTGGCCAGGGCCACCACCAGTCGCCGTCCGGCGACGGGGTTCCCGGCCAGCGGCGACGCATCGGCGGCGGCCAGCAGGCGGCGACCGGTCTCGGCGCGCGCCGTGCGGACCTCATCTTCGGGCAGCAGACCGCGCGCGGCGAGATCGTCGATCTCGGCCAGTTGCCGGCGATGCACGGCCAGGGCGGGGTCCTCGCCGACGGCGCGCAGCGACGCTGCCCGCGCGCCACGGAGCATCAGCCAGCCGACTGCTGCAGAGAAGGCCGCTGCGGCGATCCAGAATGCGAACATGAGGCGGGTGTTAGCGGATCACGGGCCTCGGCGCGAGGGGCTGGATCAAAGCGGATTGTCTCAGGCCGCGGCAGCCCGCCGCCGGACGATGGCGGCGCTGCGGTCGTCGCGCGCCAGCTCCAGCATGTTCGCGGCCACGCCGAGGAAGTCGCGGGCCCGTTCGTCGTCCTCAACCTCGCCCAGCCGCAGCTGTTCGAGAACATCCTCGACGTACTGGTCGATGCGTTTGCCGAGGGTTTCCAGCACCTTGCTGCGCACGGAGCCGAAGCCGCCGTCGGGCGCGCAGGGCCGGACCACATCGGCGAACGTCAACAGCCCCATGACCCAGGTCACGGAGGGCTCGTCGGGCGGTTCGCTGAAGTTCGGCGCCGTGCGGATCAGCCGCGGGCTGTAACGCAGCTTCTGGGTCGGCAGGGCGTGGGCGGCGGCTTCGTCGATTTCGCGCAGCCGGGCCTCGACGGTGACGGCGATGGCCTGTTTGAGCTTGGTCAGCCGCTGGCCCCAGACGCCATCGCGGGACATCTGGACCGATTCCTCCAGTTCGCCGGCGGCGTCGATCGCCCGCTGCACGGCGCCGCCGGCGGTGCGCCCCGCCTCCACGCCGGCGGCGGGCTTCATGGCGCGCAGCCGGCCCACCTCGGCCTCGATATCGAGCAGGGTGCGCTCGCCAAAACGCGCCAGTTCCGACCCGGCCATGTATCGCTCGGCGGGACGATCCATCACGGCGGAGATGATCCGCAGGATCATCGAAGGATGCTTCATGTGGGCCGCGAGCATTTCGAACAACAGCGGTCCGGCTCCGTCGGCCAGGGCGGTGGCGTCGCGATAGGCCAGCCGCGCGGTGGCCCGACGCTCGTCGGTCATGCGCTGGATCCACTCGCCCAGGCGCAGGACGATGGGACGTACGATAGGGGCCATCTGCAGGCACAGCGCGGCCTCGGCCGCGCCGCCGGGAACGGCGCTGTCGCAAAGCGAGGCGGCCAGGGCGTACTCCGGCGTGTCTCGGGCTTCGAGGCCGGCCGCCGCCTTCAGGCACAGGGTGTCGAACACCGCCGGCTGGGGATCATCGGGCTCGAGATAGTGAAGCCCGTCCGCCGCGTCCCGCAGCAGGCCGGGCGACTCGGCGCCGATCGCGGCCCACAGCGCCCGCAGGGCGGCGCGCGGCCATGCCGGCGCTCCCGACGGACCGGCGGACCGGAACAGCGGCGCGACCGGAATCAGCACGGCATGGCGGAGCGCCCGTTCGGCGGCCTCGGCCTCGACCATCGCGCCGATGGCGGCCAGCGGGCCGCCCGAGCCGTCGGCGCTGATCGCGTGTTCAAGCGTGCGAACAAGCTCGTCCGGCGACGCCGACACGAGCGATTTGAGCATTGCGATCTTTTGTGGGGAGAGTCCGGGCATGAGCTTCTGCCGCCGAGGACGACTGGGCCCCCGCACCAGACTGGCCGAATTGGGTTAACGGTTCCCGAAACGCGAATTTCAGGTCTCGGCGCGCGGCAGGCCGAGCTCGACCTTCAGTCCGCCCATCGCCGAGTCGCCGAGCACAAGCGCGCCGCCATAGGCCCGCGCCAGCTCGTCGACGATCGCCAGGCCAAGGCCCGAGCCCGGCGCGCTCTCGTCCAGCCGGGCGCCGCGCTTGAGCACCTCCTCGCGCCGGTCGGCCGGCAGGCCCGGTCCGTCATCCTCGACGGTGATCACCAGCCGCTCGGGCGAGACGGCCGACGCGATGACCCGCACCCTGCCCTTCGACCAGATGCCGGCGTTCTCCATGATGTTGCCGGCCATCTCCTGCAGGTCCTGGCGCTCGCCGCGGAAGCAGAGGTCGTCCGGACACCGCCAGTCGATCTCGACGCCCTTGTCCTGGAAGATCCGCTCCAACGTCACGGCCAGCTCGTCCAGCACAGGCTCCACAAGGCTGCGCTCGCCGTGGCTCTGGCTGCGCGCGGCGGCGCGGGCGCGCCTCAGATGGTGTTCGACATGCCCGCGCATGGCTTCGGCCTGCCGTGACACGACCTCCGCCAGCTGGCCGGGCTGCTGGTTGGCCTCGGTCAGCATCACCGAAATCGGCGTCTTCAGGGCGTGAGCCAGATTGCCGACATGGGTCCGCTGGCGCTCGACCACATCCTGGTTGTGGGCGACCAGGGCGTTGAGTTCGGTGGCCAGCGGCTCGAGTTCGGAGGGGTATTCGCCGACAATCCGCTCGATCTTGCCCTTGCGCACGTCGGCGACCTCGCCGCGCAGCCGGAACAGCGGCTGCAGGCCGACGCGGACCTGGATGAACACGGCCGCCAGGATGCCGGCGCCCAGAATCACCAGCGCCCCGGCGGTGAGCGCAGCGAACCGCCGCGCCTCCCGGTCGACGGGGGAACGGTCCTCGGCGGCCATCAGGATCACCGGCGCCTTTCGACCGGCGAGCTCCACCTGCATGGCGGTCGCGCGCAGCGGCTGATCGAGCGGCCCCTCGGCCGCATAGAAGGCCTGCACGGCCGGCTTGGCGGCGATCTCGGCCACGATCTCCGGCGGGAGTCTCAGATCCTGGTCGAACAGCGAGCGCGACTGGACGATGATCTTGATGGTGTTGTTCGGGCCGGGCTCGGCGACCTGCCAGTAGCGCCCGGAATAGACCCGCAGGGCGCGGGTGTCGGTCAGCGGCGGGGCGACGACCCTGCCGTCCTCGACGCTGACTCCGGCGTTCAACCCTTCGATCAGGTCGACGAGGCCAAGGTCAAACCGGCTCAGCGCCGCCTGCTGGAAGAAGGCGGTCAGCGACAGCCCCGTGACGATGAGCACCGCCAGGCTCCAGCCGGTGGCCAGCAGCACCAGCCGGCCGACCAGCGACCGGCGGCCCATCGCGGGAAGCCTCACTCGGTCGATTCTCCGGGCAGCGGGGTAAGCCGGTAGCCCAGGCCGCGCACGGTCTCGATGCGATCGGAGCCGATCTTCTTGCGCACCCGGCCGATGAACACCTCGATGGTGTTGGAGTCGCGGTCGAAGTCCTGGTCGTACAGGTGCTCGACCAGTTCGGTCCGGCTGATCACCCGGCCCTGGTGCATGATCATGTAGTGCAGCAGCCGGTACTCCAGCGACGTCAGCCGCAGCGGCTCGCCGTTGACGCTGGCCCGGGCCGATCGCGGGTCGAGCCGCAGGCCGCCGCAGGCCAGGTTCGGCGTGGCCACGCCGGCCGAGCGGCGCAGCAGCGCCCGCAGCCGCGCGAGCAGCTCCTCGGTGTGGAACGGCTTGGTCAGGTAGTCGTCGGCCCCGGCGTCGAACCCGGCGACCTTCTGGCTCCAGTTGTCGCGCGCGGTCAGGATCAGCACGGGCATGGCGATATTGTCGCGCCGCCAGCGTTCCAGAACCGACACGCCGTCGATCTTGGGCAGGCCCAGGTCGAGGATCACCGCGTCATACGGCTCGCCCTCGCCCAGATAGTGGGCCTCCTCGCCGTCGGCGGCGTGGTCGACGGCATAGCCGGCGTCGCCGAGCGCCAGCTTCAGCTGACGCGACAGGTCGGGATCATCCTCGACAAGCAGAATGCGCATACGGGGGCCTCAGTTTCTGCCGATGATCGCGCCCGACCGGGCGTCGACGATGAAGTCGATACGTTGTCCGTTCGCCGCCTGCCAGCGCACGCGATAGATCGGCCGGCCGCCCTGGTCTTCGAGGCCGGCGTCGAGCAGCCGTCCGGGGGTCGAGCGGGCGATGTTGCGGATCACGCTCTCCAGCGGCACCAGCCGGCCGTCGCGAACGCCCTCGCGGGCGTCATCCTCGCGCGGGGCCCAGGCGTCGCCGAGCGAATTTCCGCCGCGGCCGCCGGGGTAACGGTCGACGCCCTGGCGCGCGTCGCGGCAGGCCTTGCCGAGGGGCCCCGGCGGACAGTCCTGCGCCTGCGCCGCCGCCGGGAGGGCGGTGGACAGCATCAGGGCTGCGAAAAGGACGGTCAGGCGCTTCATGTCGTCGGGTCTAACGGGTCTCCGCTGAACGCGGGCTGAATGGACAGGTTATCCGGTCCGCGCGTCAGGATGTCACGCCTATCGCCGCTTCGCCACGTACGGGCGCTCCTTGCGCCAGGTCTCGGCGAACTTCTCCAGCGTCGGGTCGACCGCCTCGGGCAGGGTCACCACCAGCCGCGCCAGCAGATCGCCGCGCTGGCCCTTGGCGTTGACGAAGCCACGCCCCTTGAGCCGCAACTGCGCGCCGCTGTTGGAGCCCTTCGGCACGGTCAGGGTCACCGGTCCGTCGGGCGTCGGCGCGTCGATCTTGCCGCCCAGCACGGCGTCAGGCACCGAGACCGGCAGGTCCATGTGCAGAACCTCGCCCTCACGGCGATACAGCGGGTGCGGCTTGATGCCGATCTCGATCAGGGCGTCGCCGGGTCCGGCCCGCCCCTGGGAGCCCTGCCCCTTCAGCCGCAGGGTCTGGCCCTCCAGCGCGCCCTTGGGGATGTTCACATCGAGCGTGCGGCCGTCGGAGAAGGCGATGCGCTTCTTGCCGCCGCGGATGGCTTCCTCGATGTCGATGTCGAGATGCGCCCGCAGGTCGGCGCCCTTGCCGCCGTTGCCGAACCCGAACCCGGCGCGACTGCCGCCGCCGCCGCCGCCCGGACCGCGCTGGCCGAACATGTCGCCGAGGATGTCGTTGATGTCGACGCCCTCGAACCCGGGACTGCCCGGCCCCGGCCGATAGCGGCCACCGGAAGCGCCGCCGGCCCCGAACGGATTTCCGCCGCCATAGCCGGGATGCTGGTCGTGGCCGTCGGCGTCGATCTCGCCGCGGTCGAACTTCTTGCGCTTGTCCTCGTCGCCGAGGATGTCGAAGGCCGACGAGACGCGCTTGAATTTCTCTTCGGCGGTCGGGTCGTTCTGGTTGGCGTCCGGATGGAACTGCTTGGCCAGCTTGCGGAAGGCCTTGCGGATCTCATCGGCGGTCGCGCCGCGTGGAACGCCGAGTTCAAGATAGGGATCGCGCGCCAAAGGGCCCCTCGCCGGTGGTAAGTCGTCGGCCTCCAGATAGAGCGTCTCGCGGTTCAGCGCCACAGGCTCCGCTGCGTCCAGGCGCCCCACCCGAACACGGCCGAGCCCTGGGCCACCCGAACGGTCAGCGGATCGGGCGCCCCGCCCGGAAAATCGGCAGTCTGCTGCGCGGCGCTCCAGACGAACACAGGCGAGTCGATCTCGGCGCTCCGGACCACGGCCTCGCCGTCGACGAACTCGATCCGGTAGACCTCCCGCTCCTCCGACAGCGGCGGCTCGATCGCCCAGCCGTCGCCGCCCAGCCGCGCCCGCCGGATCCATCGGAACAGCAGGTCGCCGCCCTCGCCCGCCTCCAGCGTCAGATGCGCCGGGCTCCACGGCCGGTCGGCCAGCCCGCGCCAGGTGAAGGCGGCCTCGGTCATCGCCACCCCGCCGGCCGGTCCGCCCGCCGGCGCCGCCCGCCAGACCAGCGGCAGTCCCCGTTCGCCCAGCGCCACCCCGGCCCGCGCCATCCCTTCACCCAGCAGCACCACCTCGGCCCCGGCCAGCGTCAGGGCGGCCATGGCCGGATCGCTGCCCAGCTGTCCGCGCAGCAGACCCGACAGGGTCCAGCAATCCGCGCCGGTCAGCTCCGCGCCGAGAAACTGCACGATCTCCCAGTCTCCGCCCGCGCCGCGCACGGCCAGGGCGTTGGCTCCGGCCAGCACGGCGGCCAGCGGCCGGCTCTCCAGCGTCGCGCCTTCCAGCCGCACCGATAGCCGCCCGGCCTCATTTAGCCGGTGCAGCGGCCCGGCCGGCAGGTCGCTCAGCGTCTCGCCGAGCCCGGCCGGCCGCGTCAGCCGCGCCCGCACGGTCAGCGCCTCGCCGGACGCCCCGGCATGCACGTCCAGGTCTCGCCACGGCTCCAGCCCGGCGGCGACCAGAGGCCGGGCGTCGTCCTCGGCGCCGGGCAGCGGCGGCAGGTCCAGCAGACACAGGCGCGGCGGCCCCGCCGGCTGCGTCGGCGGCGGCGGCGTCCAGTCCGGCGGCCCGCCGACCGGCGTCTCGGCCGGTTCAGCCCGCTCCAGTCCGACCCGCGGCCGCTCATCGAGATCGAGCCCGACCACGCGCCAGGTCCGGTCATCGCCGGCCAGCGCCAGCCGGTCCCCGGCCTCGACCCGCAGCGCCGCCAACGGCGACAGCTGCGCGACCACCCCGTCGCGGGCCGCCTGATCCCGCGCCAGCACCCGCCGCCCGACCCGCGCGGCCAGGCCGGCGGTCGCCACGATCGGCAGATCGATGACCCGCACGCCGCCGCCGTCGGCCGGATCCCGCCGCACGGTAAGGCCGCCGATCCGGTAGTCGGCGGTCTCGTCAATGAACCGCAGCCGGACCTCGTCGGGCGGGGTTTCGAGAGCCCGGGTCCGTGAAGAAGCCTCCTGCCCGTCCGGCAGGGCCAGATCGTCGTCGGCCAGGGTCGCCGCCAACGGCCCGTCCCGCCGCACCAGCGTCGCGACCCCGTCCCGCTCGGCGGCGTCGAAGTCGAACGCCAGCGCCAGCGGCTCCAGCGCGTCGCGCAACCGCATCGGCGCCTCGACGACATAGCCGCTGACGACCCCGGCCACCTCGCCGGGGTCCAGCGCCACCCCGGCGCGATCGGCCAGCGCCCGCACCAGGTCGCCCAGCGGCGCGGCCCCGGCCCGGCCGTTCAACCAGTGTCCGGTCGCCCAGTTCGGCCCGTCGCGCCAGACGCCGGTCCGCCCCGGAAAGTCGGGAAACGGCCGCGCATCCCAGCACCAGGCGCTCATCGCCTCGACCATCGGCCCGTCATAGACCGGCGACACGGGGTTGTTGTCCGGCGCGGCAAAGTGGCCGAGCACGGCCTCCAGCGTCCGCCGCTGCCCCTCGTCGTCCCGGGCGCCGGTCGAGAACGGCGGCAGGCCGCTTTCACTGCTCTTGGCGTCGAGGAACAGGTTCGGCGCATTGGCGCCCTTGTCGATGGCCGGGCAGCCGAACTCGATCAGCCGGATCGGCTTCGACCGCGGACCCCAGGCCGTCGGCGTCGGCGACCGCACACCGCCGGGCCGGTCATGGTGGGCGTTCGACCACCAGCCGGTCAGGTCCTTGGGCCGGAACACCCAGGGCTCGCCATGGGCGCCGTCGGTGACCGGCGTCCGCACGCGCGCCCCCCGATCCGCCTCCGACGCATAGCACCAGTCGAACCCCTCGCCCGAGGCGACGTCCCAGCGGTCCTGCGCCTCGCCGTCGCGCCAGTCAGCGAGCGGCGGATAGAAGTCGATGCCGACGAAGTCGATCGCGTCATCGGCCCACAGCGGATCGAGATGGAAGAAGACGTCGCCCGATCCGTCGGCCGGCTGATGGCCGAAATACTCGCTCCAGTCGGCGGCGTAGCCGAGGGCGGTCTCCGTCCCGAGCATGGCCCGGCAGTCGGTCGCCAGATCGCGCAGCGCCGCCACGGCCGGAAAGCTGTCGCCGTCGCGGATCGTGGTGATCCCGCGCAGCTCCGATCCGATCAGGAAACCGTCCACACCGCCGGCCATCTGCGCCAGCTTCGCCTGGTGCAGCACCATGCGGCGCAGGCCCCAGTCGGCGGGGCCGGCATAGGCGACCGTCTGGCCGTCGGCGGCGAAGTCATCCGGCGAGGCGCCGCCGAATAGCGTCGCGATATCCTCTGCTTCTCCGGTAATCCTCCCACGCCATGGATAGCCGGCGCAGTCCATCAGGATGAACGGACATAGAGTCACCTTCAGCCCGCGCGCCTTCAGCGCGGCGATCGCCTGCAGCACGGACCGGTCGGCGGGCGTGCCGCCATAGGCCGGGCCGCCGTCATGATGAGACACCGTGTGGGCGCCGCCGCGCCCGACCCCGCCGGCCTGCCAGCTCCACGGCAGGGTCGTCTTGGCCGCCAGCTCGACGCCGGGGCGGACCTGGCAGCTCCCGGCATCCAGGCTGGTCCCGAACCAGGCCACCACCAGCGTCACCCCGGTCAGGTGCGGCAGCTGCGCCTGAAGTTGGTCCAGCGACACCAGCAGGTCGGGCCGTCCGTCGCCGTTGTTGACGTTTTCAGCCGTCAGCCGGGTCAGTCCGTCACGCCGGTGAATCACATCCGTCGCCAGCACGAACTCGCCCGCGCCCGGGATCAGGCAGACCTCGGTCAGCCGGTCCTCCAGGCCCAGGCCGGACTCCGGCCGGCGGTAAACCTCGACCGACAGCTGCGGCGGGCGGTTGCCCCAGGCCTCCAGCGGCAGGTCCTCGAACACCAGATAGGCGCAGCCGCGATAGGCGGGCGCCTCGCCCTCGACCGCCTCGATCAGCGGATCGGGGGTCTGGTCCTCCGTCCCGCGATGCACCCGCAGCGCCACGCCGGACAGGTCCATGGGCTTGCCGTCGGCCCAGACCCGCCCGATCCCGTCGATCGGCCCCTCGCAGAGCGCCACGGCGAACGACAGGCTGTAGCGGTACTCGACGGTCTTGGGGCCGCCCTTGCCGCCGCCGGACTGATGCTCGATGCGCTTCTCCCTGAACCGCGCGGCCCAGATGATCTGGCCGGCGACCCGCGCGCGGCCGAACACGGCGGCCATCGGCGCGCCTTCGGCGGCGCTCATCAACTGCAGTTCCCGCAGCCGCGGCCCGACCTGCCGGTCCGGCTGCAGGCTGGCGACCGGGCCGCCGACCGTGGCGCCGATGACCGCGCCGAGACGACCGCCCAGCGCCCGGCCGATGCTGCTGAGGATCACCTGGGCCATGTCAGTCGCTCACATCCGGAAAGGAAAAGGCGTGCGCCAGCCGCCGGCGCCACCACGGCCCCAGCCAGCTCTCGACCACGGCACGGCCCCAGTAGGCATGGATGATCCG